>NZ_JBQHVO010000037.1:0-52384 GCF_052064465.1 Niallia sp. HCP3S3_B10
AAAAACACCTCCGAATAATGTCACAATACTTATCTCAAGTATTGCCATTTTGGAGGTGTTTTATATTGTCTCACTATTTTAGGTTAGTCCACCTCAAATTTAAGTGAAGATCCATCTTTTTTATTATTACTGCTGTGTTGCGTCATTTTCTTCCCAGTATACTTTGCTGAAAATATCAGCAAATGCTTCCATACTTCGATTCAATTCTACTTGTGTATTGTCTACCCCGCCTACTTCTAAAAGAATAGCACGATCAGAGAAGTTTTGGTTATATACCCCATTTCCTTCTTCTTTTCCTTTTAAGAATACACCTCTTGAAATACCAGGATATTTTTTATCCAATTCAGCATGAAGCTTTTTCGCAAATTCCTGGTTTTTTTCATATCCTTTATTTGCATCACCAATAATGAATAGTAGTTTTGCATAGCTTTTTCCTTCAATTGTTGCTGTTGTCGTTTTTTTCCTAGCTGAATCTCGATGTATATCAATTAAATAGTTTAAATGTTTATTTTCGCTAACTGCTGTCTCAACCACTTCCTTTGAAACGGTATAAGATGAAAAATAGTTCCATCCTCTATCAAGAAGTTTTTGGTTAATATTCGTTTTATCTAGTTGAACTCCAATTCCCTCATCTTGTAATAGATTACTTAGTTTATTACTTAATCCAACAACATTTGCTCGTTCATCGGAGCTTACAGCTTCATTTTCATTTGCATTCTTCAAAAGTGGCAAATATGCTTCTAGATTATGCGTATTATAAACTAAAACAGTTTTATTTTTAGGCTCTGTTACTGGTGCTTTATTCTCTGAAGGCTTTTCTTCCTTCTCCACTTTTTCCTCATCTACTTCTTTAGGGTTTTTCATAAGCTCTTCAGAAGGAGTAGACTCAAATGGTAGATTGGCAAGGCTTGTCCCTTCCTCTGCAACAACAATTTCGGTATGAAAAAAAGTTAAGGCAGGTAGTTCTCTTCCTAAAAGCGTTCGTGTGTCGTCTAAACGAATATTAGTGGCAATTTGGAACAGAATATTGCCTAATGAAAGTCCCTTTCCATCTGATTTTGGAAAAAGATGATTTTCACTATGAAATATTTCTGTGTAAATTTCCGTAGTATTGACAGACTTTAAAATACTGGCAACATTATCTGAAGTCAATTTGAAGGAAAAAATAGAAGTTGTAATTCCAGCAATAAGGATAAACATTAGGATGATTCCTAATATTGTTGTATTCAAATACTGGATTAATGTACGCGTTTTGGAGGTTTGCATAATAGGTACATCCCCTTTCTCATACAGATATATGCCTTCTTACTAGAAAATAGTCTTGTAATCTATGAAATATTTGATAGGGAATTGTCATTATTTTAAGGAAGGATTGGAATTTTTATAAATAAGTTGGATGCGTAAAATTATTTTATACAATAAATAAAGTCACTGCCCAAATACATATGCTCTAGGACAGTGACTTTATTTTTCTATTTTATTGAAATGAAAAAAGAAACTCCGCTTCGCAGATTAATTCTCCTGCTACCGTAGCTTTGCCCTTTGCTTTCGCAAAGCTATTTTTCACCTTTTCCACGATGACTTCCATACAAAGCTCATCACCAGGAAAAACAGGCTTTCGAATTCTTGAATGATTAATGCCTGCTAACAAGGCAAATTTATTACTATGCTTTTCTTCACTATGAATGGCTACTGCTGAAACTTGAGCAATAGCTTCAATAATTAGGACTCCTGGCATGATAGGATTATTGGGGTTTTGTCCATTCGCAAATGTATCTTCCTTATTAATTTGCTTTACACCTACAGCCAATTCCCCTTCTTTCAATTCTAATATTTCATCCACTAGAGGCAGAGGATACCGATTTAATATATCCTTCACTTTCTGTAGATTCATCATTTCTTACCACCTAGATTATTTAATTCATTTTGTAGCTCAGCCATAACATTACTTAATTCCGTTGTTATGTCTGCTGGATCTTTCTTCGTTCCGTCCTCATTTTTTAACGAAATAGGATCGCCAAATATGACATGAATTTTTTTACCGCTTAACAGTCCTTTTAAATCCGTTGGGCCACTATATGCAGCTGGTACTAGTGGAACTCTTGCCAAATTAGCAATAGTAGCAGCGCCTTTTTTCAAAGGCACATCCTCTGACGATCTTGTGCCGCTTGGAAAGATTCCGACTATCTTCTTTTCCTTTAATAGTTTAACTGGTGTTTTAATACTACTTGGACCAGGATTTTCTCTATCGACTGGAAAAGCATTAATGCTATGGAGGAATTTAGCTGCTTGCGGTTTAGCAAATAGCTCTTTCTTCGCCATAAAATGAATCTCATTCGGCAGTAAAGAAGTGCCAAGAGCAACAACGTCTATCCATCCAGTATGAGAACAGGAAACGACATAACCGGTGTCCTTCGGTAATTTATCCTTATTAATAACCTTTGTTCTTCCAAAGATTTTTAACACTACATTAGCAAATCGACTCGTAAATGCATACATTTTTTCTTTCTCCTTTTTGTGCAAAATAACTTAATTATCCCATCGGTTCTACTAACTAACAGCGGGTATGAAGGCCCCTCATTGCTAGAAGTTGCACTTTATGTAAAGTTTCCCTATATGAAAGTATTTTAAAAAGAGATAATACTCATTCCTCAAAAAACAGCCACTGATAAATTCAATCTTTTCAACATCTACTATTAGTAGTAGCTACTATATTTATTCACTACCAACTTATTATATCTCATTATTGCTAAAAAAAATAGTGTCTAAGTACTACAAATAGGCACTATCTATATAGTAATAATCATAAATAGAATTTTATATATCCCATTTAAAGGAAGTCACTCAAAAGGAAAATCAAACAACGCAAATGGATGATACATGTATTACCATTTACGTATTTTGCTTATTTACTTTCTAACCAATGAATTGTTCCATTTATTAATGGATGAAACTGACTAGTTGATGAAAATGTATGTTTTCCATTTTCAATAAGTAATGTTTCAACCGTTCCTTTTTCTCGCTTTAAATACTTATTTTTATACTCATCCATATAATAACAGGGGATATCCTGATCTGCTGAACCATGCGCTAATAGGACATCACCAGAAAAAATATCGGCGACTTCTAACGGACGAAAATCTGCTAATGATTCAAAATAGGTTTGATAAAAGGAATAACCATTAAAATCAACCACTTCTTTTTCTGCTAATTCGCTCAACCTTTCCGTACCAAATATTCTTCTTATATCAAAGTCTGGTTTTCCGACAGCTGCCCACTGAATTAAACGGCTAACTCGTGAATCATTAATAGCAGTAAATAAGGCAACAGCTCCACCGAGACTATGACCAAGCAAAATAAGTTCCTTTATCGAAAGCTCTGCATATGCAAATTGAATAATCGCTTCTGTTTGCTCTATTAAATCGGATAATCGATTACGACCATATTCACCACTCGATTCACCACAACCTTTATAATCAAACCGAATCACTAAATACCCTTTTTCAGTAAGCAAATTACTAGTCTTTACAAATAGCCGATCTACACCTATTCTACTGCCAATTAATCCATGACAAATAATCACCGTTTTATAGTCATTATATTTTTCTTTAGGATAATCGATAGAAAGTACGATATTGTCATCCTTCCATTTGATCGTCTTCACCTCAGTCATTTCTAGTTCCTCCTAATTACTATTTATAATTACTTATTATATATTATTCCTACCTGTTTAGTAAGTTTAAAACAAAAATTTTCTGAATTCTTTTTTCATCATCCCAAATATTCGCCTTTTTTCACCATTTATTTTATCAAAATATAATTATGATAAAATAGCTTTAGTGAAAAAAATATCTACTGACCAAAATAGACGGTCATCATAAAAGGAGATTTCTATGTATTATATTGATTATCATCATCATTCCAATCATTCATTTGATTCAAAAGCAATAATGATGGAAATTTGCGAAAATGCAATAAGCAAAGGAATAAATGAAATTTGTTTTACAGAACATTTTTCAGTTAATCCAAATGCTCCAACCTTTGGGCATATGAATTGGACAAACTATCTAGCTGATATAAAAAAATGCCAGGCTGCTTATAAAGATCAACTTACAATAAAGCTAGGGATTGAATTATGCGAACCTCATTTAATGCGAGAGCAATATAAAGACGCATTATCCAGTATTCCGTTTGATTATATTCTCGGTTCTGTTCACAATCTTGATGGACTAACCCTTCGAAAATATATGAATGCACATCCTGAAGAGGATATTTATCTAGCATATTTTAAAGAAATGCTAGAATTAGTTACCTATGCGGATATCGATGTCCTTGCACATTTTGATTTAATGAAGCGCTATGCACATACGACTAGAGGACTTTATGCCTTTTCAGACTATGAAGATATCATTGCTTCCGTTTTAAAAACAGCTATTAAAAGAGGCATTGGGTTAGAAATTAATACTTCAGGCTGGAGAACAAGTTTAAATGAATCTTTGCCATTTATCGAAATATTAAAGCTTTATCGAGAACTAGGTGGAGAAATTTTAACGATTGGATCTGATTCCCATAGAAAAGAAGATGTGGGTGAAGGATTCATCCAAGCGCTTAATCTAGCAAAAAATGCAGGGTTTAGTGCTTATTATCTATTTGAAAAAAGAAACCCTGTTCGAATTGATATGTAAATAAGTGCAGAGGGATTATTTACATTAAATGACCTAACCATTAATGAGAGTTTTCCTTCACACCATAGGGATGTGTCAGTCTATCGATTACCGATAGTATTTAATGGGAAAATTTTTATCGTGTGCGCAAATTTAACAATTAATAGAAAAGAAGAGTGTCCAATGAGACACTCTTTCGGTTTAAATAAAGGAAACAATAAGCTCTGCTTTCCCCTTTAATTCAAATGCACCAAATTTATTGGGAAGCAAGAAATGATCCCCTTTTTGGAATGCGTATTCTTCTCCACTCTTCGTTAGAGAACCATCTCCCTCTATTACGCTGCATAAAAGGAAAGCTTGATTTTGCTCTTTAGTTGCCTTTCCATCGAGTGACCATTTTTCAACTGTAAAATAGTCACATTCAACAAAGCTTGTAATCTCTATATCCCCTTGTTGTTCAACAGATGGAGAAGTTGCTGCTAATTGATGTGGAACGGTCGTAACATTGATCGATTGCTCAATATGTAATTCCCGAGTATTTCCTTCTGCATCACGGCGATCATAGTCATAAACACGATATGTTGTATCCGAATTTTGTTGGGTTTCAAGAATGATAATCCCTTCCCCAATAGCATGAATTGTTCCGCTTGGCACAAAGAAGAAATCACCTTTTTTAACAGGAACTTTATTTAATAACTCATCCCATCTATTTTCAGCAATCATTGCTGCTAATTCATCTTTTGTTCTAGCATGATGGCCAAAAATAATTTCTGCCCCATCCTGACAGTCAATAATGTACCAGCACTCTGTTTTGCCAAGTTCTCCATTTTCATGAACCTTTGCATAGTCATCATTTGGATGAACCTGTACAGATAAGTCTTGATTTGCATCTAATATTTTTGTTAATAAAGGAAAACGATCGCCTTCCATATTTCCAAAAAGCGCACGATGATTTTCCCATAATTGTTCTAAATTTTTCCCTGCTAATGGTCCATTCTTGACAACACTTTGTCCATGAGGGTGTGCGGAAAATGCCCAGCATTCCCCTGTTGATTCACTCGGTATTTCATAGCCAAAGCTACGCAATGCTGTACCGCCCCAAATTCTATCTTTAAAAACCGGATTAAAAAATAATGGCTCGCTCATTCGATTACGGAACTCCTTCTTTACAATATTTACTAGACTATTCTACCATATTCTCCATTAAAACGGATTTTATTTTCAAAAATAGAAAATGAAAGAACATTAGTAAATGCCTCTAGCTATCTAAATTAAAGCATACATTATTTGTACTAATACAAAAAATAAGACTCTCCTTATAGAAACTTTACCATTTCTTTAGGAGAGTCTTATTTTGTTATGCACCTGTATTGAATTGCTCTTTTTTCGGAATAATCGTTTCTTTTCTAATCGTTTTCCCATGCAAATAGTAATAAACTGCAATACCAATTAAAATATAGATACTACTAAAAGAATAAAATGCATTTAAGCCAATTGCATCCCCAATAATCCCAACTAAATAAGAACCGAAGCCAATCCCTATATCAAAAATAGATAAGAACGTTGCCGTTGCAAGTCCTCTTCTATGTGGTGCTGCTTTTTGAATGGCAATGGTTTGAAGACAAGGAAACATAGATCCGTATCCTAACCCAATTAATGCTGCTGAAAGTAAAAACATCCATTCAGATTCAGCCATGCCAAGCAAAATCATTCCAGCGGAGAATAAAACAATACAAGGATATACAATCTTATTTGCACCATAGCGATCAAACCATTTTCCAGCAAAAGGTCTTGCCATTAGCATAAAGATTGCATATACAACAAAGAAATAACCTGAAACACTAATAAAGCCTTTATCCTCTGCATAAACAGATACAAAGGAGAGTATCGACGAATATACAATTCCGAATATTGCCGCTACGATACTAATTTTCACTGCAGTATTTTCAATAATTTGATTGAATCGAATGCCTTTCTTCTCTGTATGCTCTATTTCTGACATTTCCATTTCTGGCGCATGTTCAATTTTCATAAATCCGCCTGTTAAAATGGCAAAGAATGCAAAAATAATTGCTAGAATAAATAGAGTGGAAGTTCCCCAAGAATTAATTGCCTGAAGACCAATAAATGGACCGATAACCATTGCTAAATTCATGCTCATGGAATAATACCCCATGCCTTCTCCTCTTCTGGAGCTTGGCAGAATGTCCGCAACAATTGTTCCTGTTGCAGTTGTTGCCATCCCAAATCCAATACCATGTAAGGCACGAACAAATAGTAAACCGCTTAGAGAGTCAGTAAATAAATAAAAAACGGAGGCACTTAAGAAGATAAGTAAAGATGTTAGGAAAATGGCCTTTTTCCCAATCTTTTGCATTAAATTACCAGCTATTGGCCGGATGAGAATAGCTGTAATAATGAAAACCGTAACAATTAGGCCAGCTGAAGACTGTTTTTGATTTAATTCGCGAATTGCATAAATTGGTAATGAAACTAATAAAAAATAAAATGTCATAAATAAAAAAAAGTTACTTACCCATATTTGGATAAATCCCCTTGTCCATAATGCTTCTTTTTTCACTTATTTTCCTCCTTGATTGCTAATGAATGGGACCAGCCTAATATAATTTGATGTAAATATTCCCATGATTCAGCTGGTAATTGTGCAAGTAAGCCCTTGTTTGCTTGTAAAACAGCCTCTTCCCATTTTGCGTATTCTTGTATTGCTATATCGGTTAGAAACACTTTATTTGTGCGTCTGTCTTCTCCTTTTACTTGGAGAACATAATTTTTTTCCACGAGCTTTTTAACTGTACGAGTAACAGGTGGAGCTTCAATCGATAAATATTCAGCAATTTCTTTTTGGGCAAGTGGACCGTTCTCTTTTAATACATATAAAATTGCCCATTCTGAACTATATATATCAAATGGCTCTAACGCTATATTTAATTCCTTCGTAAATTGTCGAGCAAGCTGTTGGATAGAATGGAATAAGTCATGAGTCTTGTTCATATCTTTCTCCGATCTAAAATTAATTACCTAGGTAACTATATCATAGTATATTGGTTGTAGGCAATACTATTTTTAAACATTGGTCTTAATCAAACGTTTGATTAACAGAGATATCGCTTTCAAAAAAAGGTGCTTTCTATCCATATTATTACATCAAAAAAACTCCTAAGTAGTTGAGCTAACTAATTAGGAGCCATTCACATGTTAGGACAGTTTGTTTTGAAATGCATTTTGTTTTATAAAATGGTCATTTGATCACCAGTATAGATGGTTCCCGTCTGAATAACACGAGCATAAATGCCGAAATGATTATTTCTTTCTTTCACTATCTGCTTTAATAGCTGAGGCTGCCTTGTTCCTGTTATAGGATCAACCGTTATGATCATACATCTTTCACAGAATTGATTAATTTCGAGAATTACTTCTGAACCAATTTTAATTTGCTTCCCCATTATATCCTGTTCTTTTATGCCCATCTCTTTTCGATCATAAATAATATTTCCCCTAAATCGTCTCTCATCAATTGGTTCACCGTATGAGGAAGATAATTCTGCAAGAGCTTCTGTTGAGATAAGAAGAATATTGTCTACTTCAATCGCTGGGATTGGAACATTGGTTGGGGAATATGTAATGGACTCTAATGTTCGATTTGTTTCTTTTTCCATTCTTTCTACTAATGCTTTTTCATTCCAATCAAACTCTGCTCCATCACTTGCTATCACTTTTAGCTTAGGAAAAACTTCTATCGACTCTTCTCCTAAAAATTGTGCTTTGTATGTAACCATTTTAGGAAATTGCGTAATGGTTAAATGCTTGTTCTTATTTGTTTTATCAATAAATGCATGACTTCTATCCCCATAAATTCCGTATGACATAATTTTTGCCTTTGAAAGATATTCCCCTGTAAAGGATTTTACCGGATACCGCATAATTTTTTGGATAGTTCCAAAGATCATATCTTCCCCTCCCTTTCTCCTTATTCCATTAAAACAAAAAAACTCTCTAAAACCAATTACTTTAGAGAGTTTTTTTTAAAATTATGGTTTGGTTTCTTCCATGTCGACAGATAACAAACGTTCGGTTCTTGTATCAAAGGTTAAGTTTACAAACACACCAATTTCTTTTTGATCATTTTTTACAATAAGCTTAAACTTTTCAACAGAAGTTCCCTTTTTATCTTCCTTGCCTACATGCAGATAATCAGTTACTTCACTATTAGGATATTTTTCTTGTGCTTTTGTCATGGCGATTCTTCCCCATTTAACATAGGAAGGTAGCCCTTCTGCTTCTGCATGGATTGGAATGTTTATCTGCATAAGGAATAAACCAACTAATAAAATATTTATGAATGGAAACTTTATTATTTTCATGTATGCATCTCCTTTCATTCTACATTTAGTATGAACTTTCTATAAAAAATTATGTATTTTTATATGTTAACTTTTTTAAAGAATTAGTTGACATATAAAAAGTAGAGAAGTATAGTTATTTTAGGAAATTATTAAAAGGAGTGACGACTTTGAAACCGTGGAAAGCTTTAGATATTACAATGATTGCATTATTTGTTGCTTTTATGGCAGTTGGTGCAAATGTAACCAGTTTTCTTGTTATTGGAGGAGTTCCTGTTACACTTCAAACCTTTTTTGCAATCCTTGCAGGTCTACTTCTAGGCAAAAGACTAGGAAGTTTTGCAATGGTAGTTTATATGCTCGTTGGACTTATCGGGATTCCTGTATTTGCAGAAGTATCTGGAGGACTCATTATTTTAACCAAACCATCCTTTGGATTTATTTTAGCTTTTATTCTTACTGCCTTTATTGTTGGCTTAGTTGCCGAGAAAAAACAATCGATTCCAAACTTTATTTTTAGTGCATTTATTGGCTTATTAATCAATTACATAATCGGTACAAGCTGGATGTATATGGCATATAAATTATGGTATTTGGCACCTTCTGGGTTTACTTATCAACTGCTTTGGTCCTGGATGGCTTTCCCTCTTATAAAAGATGTTATTCTTACCTTTATCGCAGGAGTAGTCGGTTACCGCTTATATAATTCAGTAATAAAGAAAAGCTCACTGCAAGTACATTTTCATTCAGATTCTACACATCAAAAATTTGACAAAAGAAAACTAAATAGATAAACTGAAAAGCCGAATATGAAAATCAATTAAAAAGCCAAACAATTACGATTTTATCGTGTAATTGTTTGGCTTCGTCTATGCCTGGAATACATATAACTGACACTCATTTTACCAAAACCGATAATTTCCTATCCGTTTCGCCATTTTACGACCATATACTCAAGAATCCTGTCTATTTCTGCGGTTTCCCGAGAAATATTCCATTATTCCATTCCCTATTTTTCCTACCATCAAACATTATCTAACTTGCATTTTAAAGGAATAATCAAGCGATTCTAATTCATCTGTTAAAACATGTATTTCTACTTCCCAATTTCCTGGCTGATTCAATAGAAGATTTTCTGCAAAGTAATGCCCCTCTTTCTCTTTTGTTAAAGGAAAGGATGTTTCATTTTCCCCATTGATTAAGCCTATCGTAATTTGTTCGATTGGATCAATCGGGTTTCGACTATTATCAAATACAAACACTTCATATTGATTTTGAACACCTGTTTTTTTAGGGGTAATAGATAAGCTAATATTCTCATTATACCCTAGTTCTGCTTCCTCATAAAATGGCAAATCAATTGGCAAGGTTGGTGTTTGGATTTGTGTAAAAACGCTTGTTACCAGTAATACCAAAATTCCAAGCGTAATCTCTATTTTAATCGATACTTTATAGAACTCTTTCTTTTTTAAAAGAAGCCTGCTAACTAAATGATAGGCTCCGAAAATTAGCATAAACACTAGTAAAGCCACCTTAATAAGCAAAACTTTCCCGTATGTCGTGCTAACTAATGAATGAAAATCTGGTATTAATAAAGAAGCGTTTATTGCTCCAGAAATACAGAGTGCAGCAACGGAGAAAAGGGCCCATAGCGAATATCTTTCCATACTAGACCAATATAAATCATGTCCTTCTCCTTCACTCGCAAAAATCCCTTCCCTTAAAAATAAAAGGATGACAAGCATCCCACCAAGCCAAATGGAAGCTGCGACCAAATGAGTAAAATCAAACAAAATCGCCACCGTTTCATATGGAGAACTAGACGGATGACCAAGAAATGCTTTTGAGAGCATTATGCCTAAAAACGCTAATCCAGGGATAGTCAGGCGCTTTCTGTCTGTGTATATTTTCCAAATGTAAAGATGGCTCAAATAGAGGATAACCAACAAGATTGTTTGCAGAATCCAGATGGTCCCTTCTTTCGTACTTTTCAGGGTTTCCAACAAATTACTGATGCTTAAGGATGCTAGTAAACCTCCACCAGCATAGCTTTGTGTCTGTATGAAAATGGAGCTGATAATACTGATTGCTAGTAATGCTATTGCTGTAATCGAGACAGTTTTGGTCCTTTTTTTTAAGCTATTGGATAATTTCTTGCCCTTATACCATATCAAATAGAACAATAAAATCCCCATATATAAAGAAAACCCGATATAAAGGAAGCCTTTATTTATCATTGTACTTATAAATGTAAACATATTTCCATTTTCTTGTTGTGTTGGGAAAGCCGTTCCCTCAGGTAATTCTCCAATACTAAAAGGAATCATTCCTGAAACAGAATGTCCATCTGCTGATACTACTCTCCACTCAACTGTATAAATATCGTTTGGTAAATCTGGCTGTAAATCTACTGTCATTGATTTCTCTGTTTTGGGGTCTATCTTAACATTTTTCTGATCTACTCTCTCTCCAGATGAGTTTAAAACATTTAATATCGTAAAACCAGTTTGGATTTTTTCATTAAATTCTATGTAAACATTTTTCGGTGCTGTTTCTAATATTTCATTTTCATTAGGAGTGGAATTAGTAATATATGCATGGGCAGATACTGTATTAACTCCGATAAAATAAAATATAAGTGCAGCTAATTGTAACATTAGTAGCTTTTTCCATTTCACTTTTTTCATCACGTCCCTCTATGTTCATCTGCACCACTCAATTATAGCGAATGAACCACAATTCGTACAAGGAAGAGATCGACTAGGCAATAATTCCGTTTATTCTGATATATGAAACTTCCATTAGTGGATAGTAATCATCCTCATTGATGATTAGTTGAACCATTTGTACTATACGGTTAATCGATCTCCACCTACTCTCATTCTCTTAAGAAAAAAACCTCTCACCTAATAGCTAGAATACAGTCGTTATTTGTCTAAACAATAGCGTATTTTGCGCTTTCCCGAGAAATATATATTAATTTTTTTATATAAATATCGTATATTTTCCTTCATGGCGGTAAAGAATAAGAACAAAATAAAAAGGAGGTAAGTCAATGGATATTAGCATGACTGCTGATGAAGTAATGTTGGCTATTCAACAATTACGTTCAAATGGCATGAATATGAATAAAAAGAAGGTAAAGCAAAGCCATCCAGAATTAATGCGCCATGCGCTACATTATTTCCCTGATTGGAACAGTGCGGTTGAAAAAAGTGAATTAGCTTAATAGTTTAACCGAACGATTGCTTCTTAGACCTACATATTCAAGATCGTGTAAATAACACCATAGACTTACGAAAAGGGACTTCTGTTACCCATTTTTACATACAGAATAAAAGATATCTAAAAAGAAGAATACAGAAGCTCATCGAGGCTTTCCATAAACATGAAAACCATCTTTAACAGGCAAGATGGCCATTTATTGGAAAGCTCTCTTTTTATTTCCATTCCATAGCACTAATAGTAAGGAAGAAGGGTACTATATTACGATGAAGGAATTGATAATTTTACTTAAGAATGGGAATCGATCTGCTCTCCTTGCTGCACTCGTAAATACGATTATTTCCCTCTTAAAAGGAGTCGCATTTTTCTTATCTGGCAATGTCGCTATATTTGCAGAAACCATGCATTCCCTTGGCGATGCAGCCAATCAATTTTTTGTATTTATTGGATCGGCATTAAGCAAAAAAGACCCTACCAAGCGGTTTCCTGGGGGATTTGGCAGACTTGTAAATATTGTTTTATTATTTGCCGTCCTTATCGTCGGAATAATGGCATATGAAACAGTCAGAGAAGGCATCGACCATGTCATTAACCCCCAGGAATCAACCGCCTTTTTGCTTATTATCAGCGTTCTTTCTCTATCTGTATCTCTTGAGTTTATTGTGTTAACAAAGGCTATGAAAGAAATTGTCACAAATGCTGGGGTAAAAACAAGAGGTTTGAAACTTTATTCATCTAGTTTTACCTATTTAAAATCGGCAAAACCGGCAACAAAATTGGTTTTTTTAGAAGATTCTGTTGCAACTGCCGGAGGAATATTAGCAATCCTCGCAGTTGTTGTAACGGAATATACAAATTTTAAACAAGCAGAAGGGATCGTATCTATTGTTATTGGATTACTTATGTTTATTGTAGTTGGAAGAGTGTTCTTAGATAATGCAGCAGGTGCGATTGGTGAAGCTGATTTAGAAATGCAGGGGGTAATTGGTAACATCGCTATGAAAGATCCAGATGTAAGAGATATTCAAGGGCTTGCTGTATTTAAAGAGGGGGAAGATTTTCATGTAGAGCTAAGCATTGAAATTGATAGCAAATTAACGGTAGAACAAGTAGATAAAATAAGACAGCGAATTGAGAAACAAATACTAACAGAAAAAGGAGTTTCTGATATCATCATTGAATTTGATAAGGATGATGGAATTTTAAATTGGCCAAATTCCATTCATAAAAATGAAAAAAGAAAGAAAATGCTAGAAAAACATTCCTCTTGGAAAAATGTTGATTAATTCAATTGACGTAAACATCCTTCCATCGTTGTGAAATAATATATATGTGAAAAGGTCAGGATTATCCTCTTTCATTAGAACCCTGACCGAAAAATATGCTATTCATTTACCGCATCTTCAAAAGGTGCAAAAAAAACGCCTTTAGGGGCAAGGATATTTGTTTCTGATTCCTCTTCTCTTCCGTTAACTTCATAAACCCCTGCTGGGAAGTAATCATAATAGCCAGATTTCACGTGTAAATCGACGTAATATTCATCCAGTTCCCTCATTAATAGATGATAAGCTTCCCTATCGATAATTTCACCTAAATCATCCAATTCAAAATTCTCTTTTAGCGCTTCTATGAAAGGTTCATAAGAGTCTGCAGCAACATATAAATCTACATCACAGCATTCCATGCAGAGCAAGACCTCTTCTCCTTTTATATTTTCATATGCATAATCGACCATTTCTTTTAAAATCTGTTGTATTTTATCTTTATTAACCAAATTCATGGTTGTTTTCACTGCAATTCCCTCCAACTTTTTACAAAAGCTATACAATTAACCTATAGCTTTATCATACACAAAAATAAGTACAAAATGAAATGATATCCTTTTGTATTTGCAATGATTACATCACTATTTTTTTTACTATCTCATAGGAACGTAATCGATCTGTTTGGGAATAGACTTGGGTATTTATTATCATTTCATCTGCTTGCGTTTCATCTAAGAACGCTTGTAATTTTCTTGCGACCGTTTCCTCCGAACCAATAATAGAAGCTTTAAGTTGCTTCTGTACAATCGATTTTTCATAAGTAGTCCACAGTGCTTCCATATTTGGAACCGGCGGCTTTAGTTGGGTCGGATTGTTTCGAATTAGACTTAAAAATTGCTGTTGTGAAGAAGTTGCAAGAAATTCTGCCCTTTCATCTGTGTCTGCCGCAATAATATTTACCCCCACCATTGCATAAGGTTGCTTCAATTTATCCGACGGTGTAAACGAATTATAATAGGTATGGAGAGCAGGCACTGTATAATCTGGTGAAAAATGGCTTGCAAAAGCAAATGGAAGACCAAGACTTCCTGCTAATCTCGCACTAAAATCACTGGATCCTAATAACCAAATCGGTATTGCCAATCCTTCTCCAGGAATTGCTCTTACAGGCAATCTAGTTTCCTCATGTGATTTTAAGTACGTACTTAATTCCTCCACTAATTCAGGAAAGTCATTTCCATCACTTGGATAACGACGTAAAGCCTTTGCAGTCAACTGATCACTTCCAGGTGCCCTACCTAAACCTAAATCAATTCGATTAGGATACATGGATTCTAACGTTCCAAATTGTTCGGCAATAACTAATGGTGAATGATTCGGAAGCATGATACCACCAGAACCAACTCTTATTTTACTTGTTCCTCCAGCTATATAGCCAATCAAAACTGATGTTGCACTGCTAGCTATTCCAGGCATGCTATGATGTTCTGCAACCCAATAACGGTTATAGCCCCATTTTTCAACATGGCGAGCAAGCTCTAAACTATTTTTAAAGCTTTCTGTAGCATTACTGCCTTCTTTTATTGGTGCTAAATCAAGTACAGAGAACTTTATATCTTTCAGAGTTTTTCCCATAATCCCTCATCCCTTCCTTTATCTCCTTCCATACTATAACTGACTTTTTTAGTCTTCAAGTTTATTGCTTGTATAAGGATGTTTAGCCTCTCACTCTAAATGATTCAATAATTGCTTGCTATTCATATATTCCAATGTTTCTTTCTGATAATTTGACAGAATATATTCTATTTGTGGCATCGGAGACACAATCGGTATTTTTTTCTTTTTAATAATCCGGATAATCGGCTTTGCTGTTGATTTGGACTCCTTTATCATCCATTTATCTTTTTTCTTCTGAAGTGTTAAATCGATAATACCTAAATGATTTCCCCAATTTCCTGCTTGTACAGTTGGTTTTCCATTGATTAATCCCTTATCATGATTCACACCTTTCGGCCCCTTTGCCCCCTTTACCGGAAAGATGCCGTGGGTATGGCCATAAAGAATGACATCAATTCCTTCCACCTTACTAATATCTCGAACATTATTTCCTGATTTCGGTCTATAATTCTGATCAGAATACAACCCCGCATGTACTAACGCGATTATTATATCAGCACCTTTTTTTTTCATTTGAGGTACAATTTCTTCTGCTGTTTTTCGCATATTCTTTATAATTAATCTATTTTCAAAATGTTCCTTATCCCAAACTTGTGTTATTGGCGTAATAAGTCCAATTACTCCCACCTTTAACTTTTCCATTTCTCCATTTTCATTTACTACATCTT
Source organism: Niallia sp. HCP3S3_B10 (assembly GCF_052064465.1). Taxonomy (NCBI): domain Bacteria; kingdom Bacillati; phylum Bacillota; class Bacilli; order Caryophanales; family Bacillaceae; genus Niallia; species Niallia sp. HCP3S3_B10. Next base: position 15,861 of record NZ_JBQHVO010000037.1, read on the forward strand.
TATCCAGTAGTAAATATGGTTGAAAAAAATGGATGTCGTCTTGTTCATACTCATTGCGATCATCTACATATATATTCGCATTTGTATATGGGAAATCTGCCCCCCTTAATGTATTTAAAAGAAAATCAAGACCATAATTAAACTCATGATTTCCAACTGTTGCTGCATCATATCCCAATAAATTCATACTTTTATATGCAGGATGAATGTCGTTCGAATAAAACATCGGAGAACTTGCAACAAACTCCGCCAATGGACTTCCCTTTATAACATCTCCTACGTCAAATAATAATGTATTTCTTTGTTCTTTTTTTGCTTGCGTTATCAAACTTGCCACTCGATTATATCCATATTCAATCGTTTTCTTTTTTTTCTCATAATTATAATCCAGTAAATAAGAATGAATATCCGTCGTTTCTAATATACGAAGTTTAACGGTAGGTTCCTTCAATGTTTCACTAATTGCTTCTATTTGGATAACATTTAGTTGCATAAAAAGGATAAGTGTGATGGAAAGAATAAATAATAATTTCTTTTTCATTTGGCTATCTCCCCTTTTTCCCAGCTTTCCTTCGATTCTTTTAGTTTATACAGATGAGGTTAGAACTACACAGTAATCACAATCGGATTCTACAAAATGATTCCCTGTATTAGAAAAATCGGGAAAATTGTCAACAAATTAGAAGTTTTGATAGCTTTTGTCTTGTTGCAGGAAATTTCTTAACAGTTCTATAAATATTACGGTAGAGATGTTCTATTACGGTGATAATTACAAAGGAGAGAGAGAAATGAAGGCATATACGATAAGGGAAGCATCAAAAAAACTTACGACAACCCCAACAATGTTAAAACAATGGGAAAAGGACTTACAAGGAATAATCATGATACCAAGAACAAAAACAGGTGCACGTATTTATACAGAAAAAGAAATTACTTTACTTCATGAAGTCAAAAATTTATATAAAGAAAAAAGGAAAACAAAAGAAGTGAAGGAATCATTAACGATGCTAATTAATCGACCTAAAAAAGAAGAAAGTAAAGAAGAAGATAAAGCAGAGCAAAACGAAAATACTTCGATTGAAGTACTTAAAAAAAATACTAACGACACACTAGAATCGAATTATCCGTACACAGCGGAACAAAACTTCCGATTGCTGCTATCCTCCTTGGAAAATTATAAACAAGATTTTCTAGAAGAGGTCAAAGGGGAAATCAGAAATGGTATTAAAAAAGAAGTTTTAGAAACAATTACAAAGGAAATAAAAGCAGGCAATGAAGAAGCCATTCATCACATTACAGATACTGTGAACAAAACACAGGAAACAACGACTGAACATTTAGAGGAGTTTTCAGAACTATTACATACAAATACAGAAAAAACAGCGATAGAATATGAAGAAATTCGCTCTAAAATAAAAAAACTTTCACAAATATCAAAAGCAGAAAGAAAAACATATTCTAAACAATGGACATCAAATGTGTCTTCTACCAAAGAAATGAAATCAATGATTGAAAACCTTTCAAAATCTAATGAAGAATTAAATAAAACAGTTGAACAACTAAACGAAAATGATCAATATTTAATGGAAACACTTCGTTTAGAAAGAGAACAAATAGATAAAGAAATTAAACAAAGAGAAAGAAACTTTCAAGAATTAGTGCAAACCTTCCGTCATACAGCTGCCTCTCATGAAAAAAAGAGACAGTGGTGGAAAATTTGGTAATCTTATTTTATTAGACTATTTATGCAAAATCATTAAAGCTACGTAAAATTTCTTTAAAGAGTAAGCAAACTTTTTTCAAATTTGCTTACTCTTTTTCTTTTGGTCATTTTATATGATAGTATGGTAGTGAAGAAATGTATTAGTATGTATTAATTGGAGGTCAAGATGTCTACAAATTATAAAATTTTATTCCTTGATATTGATGGGACGATCCTCACACCGGATGATACGATTCAAGACTCAACCAAAAAAGCAGTTCAGTTAATGAAGGAACAAGGATTAGAAGTCTTCTTAGCTACTGGAAGACCATTACACGAAATATCTCATATAGGGGAAACACTTGCGATAAAATCATTCATTGGCTACAATGGCGCTTACGCTATACATAATGGTAAAGACGTATTTAGACAACCAATGAGTCCTGACTTAGTAACTAAATACTTAGAAATTGCAAATGATAAAGGAAATGAACTAATTTTATATACAAATACACATAACCTTCTTTCTCATCCTGACGGGGAGATGACGAAGCAATTTAGCAAGAAGTTCCATCTTAAGCAAAATAGAACATTTACACTTGATGAGAAAGAAAATATCCTTGGAATTACAGTTGTGAACTTAAAAGAAAAGGATATTGCCTTATACGAAGAATTTCCTGATATTCATTTATCCCAAGTAAATATCGATGGATTTAGACATTCCTATGATGTAATAAGTGATAAAGTCAATAAAGGATTTGCCGTGTCACTGATTCTAAAAAGATTAGGGATTGAGAAGGAATTCTCCATCGCCTTTGGAGATGGTCTTAACGATAAAGAAATGTTGCAAGTAGTAGGGGAAGGCTTTGCAATGGGAAATGCTCATGAAATGTTATTTTCTTATGCAAAACATAAAACAACTTCTGTAACAGATTCCGGAATTTATAATGGGTTAAAATGGCTAGGATTGATTAAAGAATAAAATTTTACATAATACTGCTGTCTAAAGACTTTTTCAAAATTTTAAAGGGTCAGACTCCTTATCCACTGGAGACTGACCCTTTTATTACACTTCCGAACTATTCTCGCCTACATTTTCGCCATTTAGATGCTGCAAAATTTTCTTATCGTAATATTCTTCATTCATTTTGTAAGAAATTTCAAATGCAGGCGTTGTTGCAAACTCTCTTTTTATAAAATAATAATTTTCTTCTTTTATTGGCTCTGTTAAATCAAGCATGATTGTAATCTCAAGTGAAATAAGATTTTTGTTTTTGGTAATTGTTACAGTTGGATTTGTGCTTCTTCCAACTTTATTTATTAGCTTCTTATTAAAAAGCATAGAAAAATATAGCTCATTGCCACTTTTATTCTTCTTATTCAGTTTCAGTAAATAGGAATCGCCTAGATCTACTAATTTCTCTTTATCCATATTTTCTATTGCTAAAATTAATCGTATGTACGTACCTTCTACTGGTGAAATGTTTATTTTTGTTGTACTCATTTGTAACCTCCTCTTACTTGAAACCGCAAAATTGACCCTTTTTATCATATGACAACATACCCTTTATTATAACGAAAAAAGTGTACCAATAAGATAACAGGATAAATCAATAATATTATTTCAATATATTTTTTCTGTTATAACAGTACTACCTTTTTCTCCTACCTTGTATATTCTTGTCTTTCTTAAGTTATATTGCAAATAAAATGCTTATAAGTTTTTCAAATCGAAAGTTAATGCTTTTAAAAGGAAAAAAATAAATCTAAAGTGTATAATAAAGGATATTACCTTATTAATAGTTAAAAGGGAAATTTAGGTTGAGGAGTTTTGAATATGAAGGAAATTAAAACAGTAGAAACATTTGAAGAAATCATTAACAATGGCGAAACAAATATCGTAAAGTTTTTTACCACTTGGTGTCCAGATTGCACAAGAATGGATATGTTCATAGGGGAAATTATGGAAGCTAATAACGATAAAACCTGGTATAGCCTTAATAAGGATGAATTACCAGAAATAGCTGAAAAGTATGACGTAATGGGAATTCCAAGTCTGTTAATTTTTAAAGATGGCAAAAAAACAGGTCACCTACATAGTGCCAATGCAAAAACACCAGAACAAGTAGAAGAATTTTTGACAGCACAAAAGTAAATTTTTTGATAGAAAAGACGAGAAGAATTCCCTTCTCGTCTTTTCTATTGCCTTTTCTACTCTATAATCAACCAGTGTTGCGTAAACCTGCAGCAATACCATTAATCGTTAGAAGCACTTGATTCATTAATTCCTTATCCGGTATTTCTTGTTCACGAAGCTGTTTAATTAACTCTACTTGGAAGAAATTCAATGGGTCGACATATGGGTTTCTTCTATAAACAGATTCTTGAATTGTCGGCGTATGATCAAGTAATTCTTCAATTCCCGTAATTTCGAGTAATATTGCCTTTGTCTTATCATATTCTTCTTTAATATTTTGATAAATGCGATTACCAATAGCTTCATTTTCAACAAGGGAAGAATATTCTCTAGCAGTTGTTAAGTCTGCTTTCATTAGAGCCATTTGTAAATTATCAATCGTGGATCGGAAGAATGGCCACTTAGCATACATTTGCTTTAAAATTTCAATATTGCCTTGCTTTTGATTTGCAAATTCAGAAAGACCAGTACCAGAAGCATACCATGCAGGTAGCAATTGCCTACTTTGAGTCCATGCAAATACCCATGGAATGGCACGTAAATTTTCAAATGTAGTTTTATTTTTTCTACTCATTGGTCGAGAACCAATTTTTAAGTTTCCTATTTCGTTTAAAGGTGTCGCTTCTTTAAAATAGGTCATAAAATCAGGATCATTAAATACTAGTGATTGATATTTTGCCAAAGAAATAGCAGATATTTCTTCCATGGAACTTTCCCAAAGGCTTCTTTCCTCTTTATGTTCACTAATATCCTTCGAGATATGAGCAATTGCCATTAACAATGTCGACGTTGCTTGTTCCAAGCTTCGATAAGCAATATCTTCCAACAAATAACGAGAAGATAATACTTCCCCTTGTTCTGTAATCTTTACTCCATCCCCTAATGTTTCAGCTGGTTGAGATAGAATGCTTTTATTTAAAGGACCGCCGCCACGACCAAGGGAACCACCGCGGCCATGGAAAAACTTCAAGCCGATTTGATAATTGCTTGCCATTTGGTGAATCTCTCGTTGTGCCTTAAATAGCTTCCAGTTCGCCGTTAATGTACCGCCATCCTTACTTCCGTCAGAATATCCTAACATAATTTCCTGTTGGTCATTATGCCGTCTTAAATGCTCTCTATATACTGGCATACGAAATAAAGTTTCCACAATTTCTGGACCTGCAATTAAATCCTCGATTGTTTCTAATAATGGTGCAACATTTAAATGACTTTCAACTGTTCCATCAGCATGTAAGCGATAAATTCCCGCTTCTTTTGCCAATACAAGCACCTCAAGAATATCACTTGGTGATCGTGTCATACTTATTAAATAAACATTAATTGCACGCTCACCAAATTTTTTATGAGCTTCCCTAATCATCGTAAAAGTACTAATCATTTCCTGTGTTTCTTTTGAGTAGTCTTCGTTTAGCAAAAGAATCGGACGAGGATCTTTTAAAACAGACTCCAATATACCTAATTTTTCATTTTCAGGTAGATTTTTATAATCATCTGTTATGCCAACTTTGCGCAAAATCTCATCGATTGCAGATTCATGTTCTCCACTATGGTTTCGAATATCCAATGTTGCTAAATGAAAGCCAAATAATTGCACTTGACGAATTAATTTTTGCAAATCCTTTTGCTGATGAGCTTTCGGCTGATGTAGTGCAAAGCTTTCTTGAATTATGTATAAATCTTCTAACAATTCTTCTGCTTTAACATAGCCTTTTTCAGATTTCCCATATTCTTTTAATCTTTCTAAAATAATTGAAAACTTTCTGCGGTATACTTCTTTTTCTACTGGCCATTTCTTTTCAGGAGTCAAATATAGCTGTTCTTCTTCCATAATCGTTTGAATTAGCTTCGAACTAACTTTCACTCGATTAGTGGAATGACTAAATTTCTTCATTAATTCATCGACTGCACCGATGTATTTTTGAATTACTAATTCATTTTGCTTATGAAGTGTTTGCCATGTAACATCTGGAGTTACATTCGGATTACCATCTCTGTCTCCACCGATCCAAGAACCGAACCATAGAAAATTAGGTACTTTCCATTCAAAGTTAGGATAGTTTTCTTGAAGTGCATCTTGAACTTCTTGATGGATTTCCGGAAGAACATCAAACAAAGTTTGTTCAAAATAATACAGCCCATTTCTTACTTCATCCATTACAGTAGGACGTTCTTGACGAAGCTCATCCGTTTGCCACATGATGGTAATTTCCTCAAATAAATCATCATTGAAATGTTGTCGTTCTTTCTTTGTCAGCATCGGATTATCAAGTTGTTTTAAGATAGTTGCAATTCTTTTTTGGCTTTCTAGAATCGTACGTTTTGTTGATTCAGTCGGATGTGCAGTAATAATCAATTCTAATGAAAGGGTATTTAGCACCTCTTGAATCGTTTCTTCCGATAAATTCTTTTGTTTAAATGCCATAATTGCACGCTCAATGGAATATGGCTGGACGCCTTTTTCCTGACTTAATTGATATTCTCTTTTGCGACGAATACGGTGGTTTAATTCAGCTACATTCACCAAATGAAAATATTTGGAAAATGCTCGAATAACTTGTCGACGTACAGGCTTTTCTAATTGCTCCATTTCAAGCTTTAATTGATTATATGTATGTTCATTGTTTGTCTCGCGCAGTTCCTTTGCTAACTTACGTATGATCTCAACCTTCTCTAATAATTCTTGACCTCCATGGTGGATAAGTACTTCACCAAGAATATTTCCGAGGTGTTTTACATCTTTTCGCAAAGGTAAACTACTCTCATTTCCTTTTATCTTTGTTGTCATTAGATTACCATCCCTTAATCTAAATTTTTAATTAACTACTCTATTATCATTAATCGTATCACTATTCTTTTAAAAATTCATTAACTAAAATCAATTATTAATAGATAGAAAAGATAGATTACAGATAATCCATCTAATAATTATATTATTCATTCGGAAATACACTTAAAATGGATTTATATTCCAATCGCTGGCGCGTGTAATAAGAAAAAATTGGTAAAATTTAATTTTGGGCTCCAAATCTATATTACATAATTTATATAACCTAAATAATTAAATGTGTAAACCCATTTTCAAAAAATAACTGAAAATTGACGGATTTTTTTTGGTACATGTTCCATTTAGAAGCAAATTATATCACATTTATAACAGGATGAAAACAAGCACTAGCGTTATGTGTTTTATTATATAAAAAGAGGAAGTGTTTCCACTTCCTCTTTTTTTAATGATGATGATGTTCTTTCGCTGGGTTATAAATTGTAAAACCTGGTTGCGGAACATGAAAATATTGAATCCATACGCCATCCAAGAAATCAGCATCTCTTGTATCTAATAAGATCGGAATGTCTTTATCAGACTGAACAACTTCATCATGCTCGGTCTTTTGGTCCAATTTCAAATCATAATGTGCATGATTTCCATGATTCTCTGTTATGTATACACGAATCATTTCGCCTTCTTCCGCCTTTTCTAGCATTTGATTGAGTACTTTTACTGCGTGTCTGTTTATTTTGACTTTCATCTAAATATTCCTCCTAAAGCAAAACCTTGCCTTCTTCTAAATACTATTCCATTGTAATCTCCCAAAGAGATGTTTGCAAATATTCAAGCCTTTTTCAGCAATTTTCCTAAATGGTTCTTATTTGCATAGGAATCGTTAGAATGTCTTAGGTGCACTTAAAACAAGCAAATAAAAAAGCAACCCATTAACAAACCTGGATCGCAAATAAAATGATACTAATTAAATCATTGCAAGGTCTTTTTGAATGGCCTTTAAATCATTTAATTCTCTTGCAAATACTTCAAATTTCTCTTTATTTAAAACATCTAAAGACTCATTGACTTTATAGTCTAAATAATTCATTCTCAATTCCATATCTAGTAATGAGGTAATCTTTTTATTTGCGATAAATTCTTCTATTTCATCAACAAACATAAAGAAACTAAAATCATTTATCATAACGAGTAGAAGCCAACCAAGGGAATCTACATACTTTTTTTCTTCTGTAACTGTAATAATATCCCCTTTATGTAAATCAAGTCTGAATGTATGTTCAGGTCTAGGACAGGTACATTCGATCATATATTGAAATGGAGTTAAAACAATGAAATCATTTTTCATTATATCTTACACCTTCCTAATCTTTTCTTTTATTATTTGTCTTTATTTTAAATGAAAATGATTATCACTGTCAATTATTTTTCCTATAATTATACTGAAAATACAAATATATTTGCCTAGACCAGCAGCATGACTACACTTTGATTTCCATGGGGCAACCGACAAGCCTTACTCGCCATTCCAGGAAGGAGACAGCCTAAATAAAAAACCTTTCATATCTCCTTTAATTTTCTAATCGCAGGAAATTTATGAAAGGTTTTCTGATTTCTGATTCTTAAACAGAATGTGTTTCTACAACCGTACTAGTTTCTACACTACCTTTGACTGTATTTCGGTGCGCTATTTTTTCCTTAAAAGTACTCATCATAAAGGAAATAATAAACACAGACACTATACTATATAAGCCTCTAACTATACCTACACTATATAGACCAATCAAAATAACAATTGTATCAAAAATAAAATTTGTCTTCCCCATATTCCAATTAAATTGCTTTTGAAGAGTAATAGACAAAATCTGTGCTCCTCCTAATGAAGAGCCATTCATAAATAAAATGATGGTTCCTATCCCAATAATGAATCCGCCCATAATCGAACCTAATAAAGGATAAAAAGCTATGGATGGAAGAATAATTGGGAGTAAAGAAGAAAATAAAGTAACTAAGGATACGGCTAAAATTGTTGAAAATGTGAACTTCTTTCCCATTTTAAAATAAGCCAGTATATAAAACGGGATGTTTATTAAGGTGAATAAAATGGAAAAAGAAATAGGTAGCAAATAAGATACACTTAATGCCAGACCTGCTGTTCCTCCTGTAACGATGGACGAGCCTTTTAATAAATACAAACCAAATGACGTAAGAAAACATCCGAACATCATAACTATCATTTTTTTCAAATATAACACTCCTAAAGTAACGTAAAGTAAGTGGAATAGTAATTTGAGGATTCATGGGTGAAATCCTATAAAAATATGTGGTTTTTTTGTGGAATTCTTACATATATAATGATAGAATATATCGAAGCAATTTTACATACCAATCTGAATGTATTTACCCTGTACACCCTCAAATTCGCATAAATAATTATACTAATACATTCAATTTGCAAAAAGGAGCATTTATTGAAATGGATAAAGTTGACATACAATTACTTAAAATTTTACAGGAAGATGCCAGAATTACGGTTAGTGATTTATCCAAAAAATTAGCATTAAGCCGTCCAAGTGTGTCTGAAAGGCTGTTGCGACTGCAAGAAAAAGGAATTATTTTAGAGTTCAGTGCGAGAATATCGCCTGCAAAACTAGGCAGAGAAACCCTCTTATTCATTCAAATTAGCGAGCTTAAAGAAGAACCACATGTGTTTGAGGAATTCATCAAATCAGAAACAGATATTATTGAATGTCATCGGGTGACTGGACCTGTAAGCTATACTATAAAAGCAGCTGTTTCAGGAATAGATGGGATGAGAAACTTAGTTGATCGACTTATCCCGTATGGAGCGATAAATACATCAGTCATTTTAGCATCCCCAGTTCCTTACAGACATATATTGCCAAATGACCAACCAGAAGATTAAGGTGAAAAGTCTGGTAATCATAAGCATATTTAATCGCTTATGATTACCAGACTTTTAATCTTTCTTATTCAAAATGGGCAATAAATCATGAAGATCATGTATCTCATAAGTAGGCTGAATTTCCTTTTTTTCTACATTCTCCCGATTTATCCAGACTGATTTAATTCCCGTTTTATTCGCACCTTTAATATCTGTCATCAAATTATCTCCCACCATTAAACATTCCGACTTATCTACACCAAGTAGTGAAACAGCATGTTCAAAGATGGACGGGTCAGGCTTTCCTTTTCCAAAATCCCCAGAAATGACAATATGATCAAAATAAGGAGAAATTTCAGGCGTAATGGATAGCTTTGTATTTTGCAAATGAGGGGAACCATTTGTCAATAATAATAAGGAGTAATTTCCTTTTAATTGATCTAAAATAGAAAAGGTTTCCTCATAAACATGTGGCGATTGCTTTCTGTATTCTGGAAAAGCTTCTGCTAATTTCTCTCCAAATTTCGGATCATCAATTCCTAATGCTAGCAAACCTTTTGTCCATGCCTCTTTTCGATAAATCGGAATAATCTCTCTCATTTTTGGAAATGAAGCATGCTCTTCAAGAAATTCTCCCCACAGTCCTTCGAATGGATTAATGCCAATCATTTTCGTAAAAGCATAGGTATCATATCCTTCATATAGAGCTCTTGCCTCTTTGCGAACCGCTTCTTCTAAATGTTCGGCAGAAATATTAAATTTTTCTTCTGCAAGCTTGCATGTCTTTAAAAAAGCGTCTTGCACACTTTTTTTATCCCATAACAACGTGTCATCTAAATCAAATAGAATTGCTTTAATTGTCATTCTCCACGTTCTCCTTTTTTATGTAAGCGATGATTTATTGAAAAATTACTTTTTCAAATAGAATAAAAGAAAAAGTTACCTTCTTTAATAGATTACAAACGTTTTACGATTACGTAAACCCTATATTTAAATAAAAAGGATTCTGCAATCTTTATGCAAAATCCTTTTAACAGTACCTATCCAGTACATTAATATTCTAAAATATCATTTGCGTTTTTTTATAAAAACGACTTTTAAATAATTACTCTCTTTTACATCTTTTATATTGGCAAAATCATTTGGTAAGCCAAATTGCTCTAAAATTTGATATCTGTCTTTTTGATGGGAAAAGGCTGCATCGATAAAGCTTTTGAATTTTTTCATATCAATAGTAGCACAATTAGTGGAAGCGACAATGATTCCATCATTATTAGTAATCGCAATTGCTTCCTTAAGTAAATTTGTATAGTCTTTTGCTGCTCGAAAAGTATGTTTTTTGGAACGAGCAAAGCTTGGTGGATCCAGAATGACCATGTCAAAGGAAAACTGTTTCTTTACTGCATACTTAAAATAATGAAAAACATCTTCTACTATAATGTTTTGACTCGTTAAATCTATTTCATTTAGTAAGAAGTTATCTGCTGTTTTTTGTTTGGAGCGATTCGCTAAATCAACACTTGTTGTTGATTTACTGCCACCAACTGCTGCGGCCACGGAAAATGCACCAGTATAAGAGAAGGTATTTAGAACGTTTTTACCATGCGCATATTTTTCGCGAATGGTTCTACGCACATCTCGTTGGTCTAAAAAGATCCCTGTCATAGCTCCTTCGTTTAAGTTTACCGCATATTTAACACCATTCTCTAATACAGTAATGGGAAACTCCCCTCTTTTGCCGCTCACAAAATCATCATCTTCTAAATAAGTTCCTTTTTGATCAAATCTTTTTTTCTCGTATATCCCGTCCACATCTAATAATTGTTGTAACGATTCTACAATCCAGCTTTTGTATTTATAAATTCCAATACTGTACCATTGTATTAAAAGATATTTGTTATAAGAATCCACAGTGAATCCACCAATTCCATCCCCTTCTCCATTAAAAATACGAAAAGCTGTTGTATTTGTATCTTTAAAATAGGAAACTCTTCTATCAATCGCTTTCTTCAATTTCCTTTTAAAAAATGAAGCATCAATAGGAATGTTTTGCTCTCTCGATAAAATCCAGCCGATTCCTTTATTTTGAATGGCATAATATCCTCTGCCAATAAACTTATTCCTTTTTGTTACGACATCGATTATTTGCCCTTCTTCTAGACTGTTGGTAGATGCAATAGCGTCTTTATATAATAAGGGATTACCATTTAGGAGGTTTTTTTCATACGGAGTTTCAATTTGTACTGTTACAATATCCATTTTGTCACCTTTTACTTTCAGAGCTGATATTTTATTTCTTTTTCTATTATACATGAAATGATGATAGACGCTAGTGCTAGAGGGTATTCACATAGATAGGCATCCTATAATTAGCAGGATGCCTCTGTTTCTTTTATTTTGCGGTAATGATTTCATCTACAATCCCATAACTTTTTGCTTCTTCTGCACTCATAAAGTAATCTCTTTCTGTGTCATGTGCTATTTTTTCAATAGACTGACCTGTTTTATCTGCAATAATCTGATTTATATGACTTTTAAGCTTCACTATTCTTCTGGCAGAAATTTCTATTTCTGTTGCTTGCCCCTTTGTACCACCTAATGGCTGATGAATCATAATTTCACTATTCGGCAAGGCATATCTTTTTCCTTTCGCGCCAGCAAGGAGCAATAACGCACCAAAGGAGGCTGCCATTCCTGTACAAATCGTACGAACATCTGGTTTGATATAGTGCATCGTGTCAAATATAGCAAAGCCAGCTGAAGTTGATCCTCCTGGACTATTTATATATAAGGAAATATCTTTATCTGGATCCTCGGCCGCGAGAAATAACAATTGTGCGACAATATTATTGGCGACAGCATCATTGATTTCATCGCCTAGCATGATAATTCTGTCCTTCAATAATCTTGAATAGATGTCATAGGATCTTTCTCCACCTGATGATTGTTCAATTACATATGGAATCGTGCTCATTTTTTTCGCTCCCATTTTAATAAAGTGTTTAAGCTGCCATAAGCATGGAATGATGTGACGGATATTTTTTCACTTGTTTCGCTAATACGCTTTCCTTATAGATGAAGTTAAACAATATAGCTGGATCTTCCTTTTTTAAAACTTCATAATAGAGGTAACTAAGTGCATCTCTATTTTCTTCTAGATGAAGTTTTCCAGAAGAGCCATCTTTTTTTAATTGAGTTCTTGCCCGAAATAAAACTGATTTAGCTGCAGTCTCACTCATATTTAGTTGCTCGCCAACCTCTTTCAAACGAAATTGAAATCCTTCCACAAGCATATATACGATACCTTGTTTTAATGTCAGCTTTTCAGCAAGATATTCAGCAAGTATCATGGAAGTTAAACTATTTTTTTCTATTCCTATTTCTTTTGCTTGGATGCCAATTAGGTCTTTCTTTTTTCTTTGCTTATCGATTCGCTTATTTCTGGCTATTTTTTTTAGTAATGCCGGTGTAATATCTTGCTCTTTATAATTTTCTATCGCTTTTAAAAGAGAATCTTGGATTAAATCTTCCCGTTCCCATTTGTCCATCGAAAGATATTGACAATAAAGGTCGAGTTTTCGATACAGTTCGTTTATATCTGGTAGTTCCCCTCTCATCCTTTCATCCCTCCTTTGGCTGTTTATATATTAAACGTTTGAAAAAGCAAAAAAGATACGGGGATAATACATTTATTTCTTTTCATTTTTGCTTTCTTCTAATCGATACTTTTTTCCATTCTCATTTTCTGCCGTTTCATCATCTAGGTTCATTGATGCAAGCAACTTTCTTGCTCGGTCTTCCATCATGTTATAGCTTTGCCACTTTACATCTCTTTTTTCAAGAAGTTCTTTTTTTGCGAGTAATACATGTTTTATGCTATTCATTTCTCGATTTCTTTCGTAATAATTCATTAGAACAGGTACTGTAGAAAGGGATAGTGATTCAATATATTGTAAATCGATTAAATTTGTCTCTTCAAATCGCTCTAAATTTTTACTAACGATAAATCGATCCACATCAATTACATTAAGCCCACAGTAATATAACAATGCAAGCAGCAAAAAAATGCGCATAAGCTGAATTTTTTCTATCCAAATCTTAATCATCGTAAAAGCAAATAACACTGCTAATAGGAAAATAAAGGAATGGGAAAACAATCGTAAATATGTGTAGCCGTAAGCCTGTTCATATAAGCTTAATCGCAAATGTGCAGATAAAAGAATTATAAAACTGAAAATAATTAGTAAGGATAAACTAGTTTTTATTAAGATGGTTCTACTTTTACTAAATCTATTGACTAATAAGGTGATTGAGATATTAATAATCGTTACAATAATCAACTCAAAAAATCCTCTTTTTGCATAAGTTGCATAGGTAAAACCATTCATTAATACATCATTAAAAAAATATTGAAACTCAAATATTGTATAAAACAAATACAATCCATTTATAGAAATTAAAATTGTTAATAAGGTCGCTTGTTCCCAACTCCTATTTATTTCCTTTTTATCTTTCAAAATTATAACTGACTTCTTGCTAATTGTTTTTATCCATAGTACTAAAAAAACAAATACTAAGAGGATACGGAGGAAAATACTTATTTTATCTATATTAAACGATACAAGATGTGTAATCATTTTTTCAATCAAAATGCTAAAATACTGGTCTGATGAACTTAAGAGAAAAATTAAGACAAATAATATTGGTAATACGATAACAATTCCTAATAATATTCTTTTTGCTATAGCATAATTCCTTTCATTCTCATATTCCTTTATCCTTTTTCGCACAAGTATTGATAGATACCTACTAAATTTAAATAAGGAGGAAAATTTCTTTTGCATGTACCAAAGGAATTCAACATTGCTCCAACTAAGAAAAGATGGACTTGTGATTAGAATTGTATGTACACCTATTAACAGAAAGATGACCAACAGATTAACAGCATAAAAAGGTGGATTTGCAACGAAAACGAAAGACAAAGTTAAAGTCCAAATACATATAAAAATATAAATTCCAACGATTCGATGTGTATGAGTCTCCTTTTTCGTCATGTAAAAATAAAAAACATAATAAGCGACAACAAAAAAGCTAAGAGAAATACCAATTTTCTCTGTAAATAATGTCACTTCTGCAAAAATGGCAAGCAATAAACATCCGATAAAATAAAAACTATTTTTCTTATTCATTTCTATCTTCTCCTTTACATAGAAATTCTATATAGTTATTTTAAAAAATAGCATCATTATACAAAGTAATTCTAGGTAGACTAAAGAAGAACAACTTAAATAGACTTCGTTGTTCCAAAGCGAAATGCGAGAAAACATATTGGGTACAAAATAATCGTAAATGCGATACAAATCAAGATAAATTCAGGTGTAAGTAATGGATCAAAAAAGGTTATGGGAATAATGTTGAAAACAACTGAGCACATTAGCGCAATATTCGGAATTAACGAGATACAAAACGTTTTCATTAATAATTTTTTACCACCAAGTCCAAATTCCTTCCCGACTTCATACCCTAGTAAGAGCCAAAAAAATAAATAGAGCACAATAAGAAAGAATGGAATACTAGTAAGAAATAACCATAATCTACTAATGATTGGATTCGAAATGTGATGGTAAATAATCGTTAAACCAATCCCACCTGTAAAGAATATTAAATTTGCCAAAAAGAAATTCCATTGCGTATTCTTTGCTGTCATGGTTAGTTCTTCTTGATATAATGCAGCAATTTCTTGAGGTGTGCCTAACTTTTCTACCGCGATAAGGATTGCTTCTTTTACCGTGCACTGCTCGCTTAATAGAATATCTTCTAGCAAATCAGTGAGATGATGCTCATATTCCATGCATATCTCCTCTGATTGATTATGGTTCTTTAATAACTCTCGAAGTTGTTTCATAAAGGAATCTTTTGAATAAATCATAGCCCTTTTCTCCCGATCACTTTATCTATGGTTTGCACAAAATTTTTCCATTCAGTGGTCTTTTGCTCCAAGATTTGAAGACCTGTCTCTGTTATTCGATAATATTTTCTCGCTGGCCCTTTTTCTGATTCTTTCCAAAATGATTCTACATATTCTTGTTTCTCCAATTTATGTAGGGCAGGATATAAGGTCCCTTCTTTTACCTGTAAAGAGTAGTCGCTTCTCCTCTCCATCTCTTTAACAAGTTCATATCCATACATTTCTTTTTCTGCTAAAAGCTGGAGCAGGATTAAGGAGGTACTCCCTTTTACCAATTCTCTGTTAAACATTGTTTCACCTACCTAGAATTAAAATGTACTATAGGTAGTATTTTAGCGTCCAAACCTATATAATGCAATATTTTGCTACAATTCCTTCCACTAATTTTTTCCTGCAACCTTCTTGTGGTACTATATAATCCACAAGTTCTTTACTATACATAAGGTGAAAGGTGTTTTATTTCATGGTAAAAACGCATAAAAAAGAAACTACTTCACATTTAATAATGCGATACTTCATGCTCACAATTGGGGCTGCTTTTGCAGCAATCGCTATTGATTTATTCTTAGCTCCAAATACGATTATTGATGGCGGTGTCATCGGGATTTCCTTAATTCTTAAATATAGTTATGGTCTAAGCTTTGGAGTCCTAGTGTTCATTCTCAATCTCCCTTTTTTATATGCGGGCTATAAATACATTGGGAAAAACTTTTGTATTTCTTCCCTTTATTCGATTATAATGCTCGCTATTATTGAATTTTTGCTCGAACATTTTGAGCCAATAACTACACAGCCACTACTTGCAACAGTTTTTGGCGGATTATTGCTTGGGGCTGGTGTAGGGATTGTCATTAGAAATTCTGGTGCCTTAGATGGCACAGAAATACTTGGAATCCTCCTCACTAAAAGAATCCCGTTTTCCGTCGGAGAATTTGTGATGTTTATCAATGTCTTTATTTTCTCCTGGGCAGGGTTCGTATTAGGCTGGGAACAAGCGATGTTCTCCATCCTTACCTATTATATTGCGAGTAAAGCGATTGACTCTGTTATCCAAGGCTTTGATGATACAAAAGCTGCAATGGTTATCTCTGATGAATATGAAGAAATTGCACAAGCCCTTTCTGATCGTTTGGGCAGAGGAGTAACAAAACTTAAAGGAAAAGGCGGCTATTTGGATCAAGAGAAGGAAGTATTGTATGTAGTATTTACACGATTAGAAGTAGCTAAATTCCGAAGTATCGTCCAAGAAATCGACCCAAATGCTTTTATTACGATTATGGATACACAGGAGGCTCATGGCGGGAAATTTTCTAAGTCTGCGATTCATTGATTTTTTTCTGATTAGCTATATGATAATCTTTATTAAAGCTGGGAACAAACTAAATAGATAATCTTTAAAAACGAGCACTCTATGCGCCGGGGAGGAGGCTTGGCGCTTTACAATGGAAAGCAACGTGTATTCAGTCTGCTGGTAATACAGCAGACTGAATGGTAATTTTCTTATTAAGGATAAAAAAGAACAATCCCACATTTTATTTGTATACTTATTTATGTTTATCCTTAAAATAGGATACGAATGTCCCAGCCTTTTTTACTCCCTCCACAAAACTGCCCAAATAAGAAACGAATTCCACTTTTTTTCTTATTGGTGTGCTATAGCAAGGAATATGTAAACTTAACGAAAATAGGAATGTTAAAATATCTCTAAATAAATATTATTACCTTAATTTTAAAAATTTTCCGGCAATCTTCTTATACTACGATCAATTCCATCTAAATAAGCTTTTAAATCATTAGTTTGCAAATGTATTTCTATACCAATAAAAATTAAAGCACATAATATGCCAAATAGTAATACAGCTAGTAATCTATTCAATAACTTTCTCCCCTTTAACGTTCTTCTTCATCTTACCATGGAATCATTGCAAGTTATCTAACGAAAATACCATGTTATTAAAAGGATTTTATAAATACATTTAAAAACAAGATTATTAAAAAAAGTACCCCAAAAATCGCAGCTATAATTTCAGTAACCTTATCATTATTATCCTCTTTATTATCTTTATTAATTAGTTTTCTATATTTAGCTTGTATTTCTCTTTTTTTATCATTAGTCGATTTCATATTAACCCCCTCTTGATTAGATTTTTACATTCGATTAAAGTTTAAGGATTTATCATTCTTGTTCAACTTCAATGAGTTTTATTAGCACATCTATAAAATATCGAAAAGATATTTTATAGATGTGTAGTTATATGAGAGATAAAATAACAGGCAGCGTTATTAAACTAGCTAATGTACTAAATAAAGTCGCACTAGAAACAAAATCTGGTTCTGTTCCATATTGAACAGCGTAAAGTGTCGTGTTTGCTGCAGCTGGCATTCCAGCAAGTAGGATCATGATTTGCTTTAATAGCTCATCTACTGGCAAAATGAATGTCAGAAGCCAGGCAATAACTGGCGAGACAATTAGCTTTAAAAACAAAGAGATGGATAAAGGTCGATAGGCAATTTTTCTGACACTTACATTAGCGAGCTGGATGCCCAATACAAGCATCACAGTTGGTATAGCTGCATTTCCAACTAGTTTAATAGCTTCTAGCATTGTTTCTCCAATCGGTATTTGCAAGGAATGAAAAATAGTACCTAATATCGCCCCATACATAACAGGTACCTTTAGCACTTTCTTTAAGGTATCTGTTCCGTTCCCGTCGTCAACAGAACCTTTCGCTGCATAGTAGACACCTATCGTCACCATGATTAATTGTTGAATAACCATTAAAATAACTGCATAATGTAAGCCAGGCTCACCGAACACGAATAAAACAAGTGGTGTGCCATAATTGCCGTTGTTCATAAATGCGGAAGATAAAATCATCCCACATGTCTTCCTAACCGAATACCCTCTAAAATAGCCAATAACATAAACAATAGCAACAATACCTAACACTAAAGTTAATGCATAAAGCGTCATATACAAATAGTCCATTGTAAAAGTTGTTTCATAAAATACACTAAATGACAATAATGGTGTCATTAAATAAACAGATACAGCTGATACAGATTTAATGTCAATATGAAGCTTCTTTTGCCCAATAAATCCAACAGCGAAAATAAAGAAAATCGGTAATAAAATACTTAAATACTCCAATATCATCATCCAATCTACCTAATGTATGGCTTCATCTAAAAGTAGAGTCTACACTTTCTAGAATTTTTCCACCCTGCTGTTAGTTTCTGACTTGCCCATCTCCATAAATGAAGTATTTAACAGATGTTAATGCATTTAGTCCCATTGGTCCCCTTGCATGAAGTTTTTGTGTACTTATGCCAATCTCCGCTCCATAGCCGAATTCAAATCCATCTGTAAATCTAGTACTAGCATTATGGTAGACTGCTGCTGCATCCACTCCTGCTAAAAAAGTAGTTGCATTTTCTTTATTCTCGGTAATGATTGCTTCTGAGTGTTTTGTTCCATATTTATTAATATGATTGATTGCATCCATAACTCCTTTTACAACCTTTATACTAATCTTTAAAGCAGAATATTCTGTATACCAATCATCTTCTGTCGCTTCTATTGCTGTTTCATATGCAGCACAAACTGTTTGATCACCGTAAATTTCGACTCCTCTATTGTCTAATGCTTGTAATAGCGATAATCCATTTTGCTTAAACCATTTTTCTTCTATTAAAATAGTTTCTAGAGCATTACAAACAGATGGGCGCTGAGTTTTTCCGTTTAAGCTGATTTTTTTTGCCATGTCGATATTAGCTGTTTCATCGATATATAAATGACAATTTCCAGCCCCAGTTTCAATAACAGGAACAGTTGCTTCTCTTACTACTGTTTCAATTAACCCTTTTCCACCACGAGGTATTAAAACATCTAAGAATTCTTTTAAATGGAATAGCTCTTTTGCCGTTTCCCTGCTCGTATCCTCGATTAATTGAACAGCTTCTTTAGGCAAAGCTGATTTTTCAAGTGCCTTATGAATGGAATGAACAAGTGCTATATTTGATTCCTTCGCTGAAGAACTCCCTCTTAAGACAATACTGTTTCCTGTTTTCAAGGCAAGGCTTGCCGCATCTATGGTAACATTTGGCCTTGCTTCATAAATCATGCCCATTACTCCAATTGGAACTGTTTTCTTCAGTATTTTTAGACCATTATCTTTTTCTATTTCTTCCACTACTACACCCACTGGATCCTTCAGCTTCACTAGCTCCTTTAAAGCGGAAGCCATATCCTTCATTCTTTTTTCATCCAGCATAATTCGATCTAATATAGAAGAAGTAAGACCGTTTTCTTTTCCCTTTTCAAGATCGACCTTATTCGCTGCCATAATCAAGTCTTTATCTTCTAATAATTGATTACTAATTAATAATAATGCATCATTCTTTTCATCTGTTGATTTATTTAATAATTGATAGCTTGCTTTCTTTGCTAATTCACCTTTTTGATAAACCTCTCCCATTTTCATCTCTCCCTTGTCAAATTTTCACCCATTTATCACGGTGAATTACTTCCAATTTCGGATTTTTATCCAGTCTTTTTTCTGCCGTTCTTTGTGTGATGATTTTTTTTAATTCTTCAGAAGAGTAAAGCACTTCACCTTTTCCAATAATGCCATTTATACCAAATACCTCTACTACATTCCCTTTTTCAAAAATACCTTCTACTTTATAAATCCCTGCTGGTAATAAACTACTCCCATTATGAACCAAAGCAATTTCTGCCCCTTCATCGACATACAAGCTTCCTTGTACGGTGGAATGCAGTGAAATCCATTGACGATTACTATTAATCAATGTTAACGCATCGGAACCAATATAAGTTCCATCCCCATTACCATCCATAATATCAATTAACTTATTTTCACCCGATCCTTTTCCAATGAATACCTTTACACCTAATGACAATGCTGTTTCTGCTGCAATGAGTTTTGATTTCATACCTCCTGTTCCAACCTTTGATCCACTACCTTTTGCTGCGTTTTTCCATACTTCTGTAATTTCCGGCAAATAATCAATTCGTTTTGCCGATTGGTCTTCTTTCGGATTCTTGTTATACAAACCATTAATATCTGTAAGAATAATCAATTGATCTGCATGTATAAGACCACTAACGAGAGCGGATAACATATCATTGTCTCCAAATGTTAATTCTTCTACAGATACAGTGTCGTTCTCATTAATAATAGGCAAAATATTTCTTTCTAATAATTCTGTAAGCGTGGAATAGGCATTTCGGTATCGATCTCGCTTGGAAAAATCGTTGCGCGTTATTAAAATTTGTGCTGGCACTATGCCATACTTACTTAATTGTTCATTATAGCTTTGAATTAATAAGCTTTGACCTACAGCAGCTGCAGCCTGCTTTCCTTTGAGTGTGACTGGTCTTGTCGGATAGCCTAATTTTGCAAAACCAGCCGCGACAGCACCAGAAGAAACTAATAATACTTCATGGCCATTATTTTTTAAATTGGCAATGCTTGCAATATGGTCCCCTAATTTTGATTGGTCGATTGCACCCTTTGAATCTGTGAGAGAGCTGCTTCCGATTTTTACGACAATCCTTTTTTTCTCCATGTTATTTCCTCCGAACTTTAGTAAACCTGCGCCTATTTTTACAAAGAAATAGAAAAAAGCCCTTTTCATTTCCTTATAAAAGGACGAAAAAGGGCTTTCCGTGGTACCACCTTTATTGAATCAATTCAAACAATTGATTCCACTCTGTCTGATAACGCAAGAAATGCGCCTATTGTAATAGGACTTGAAAGGTAGGTTCTGTGAACTTTTATAATGAAGTCTTTCAGCTTATAAACTTCACTCTCTTTTATAAAAGCGTCTCACATACTAGTCCTTTCGCTTCGTTCATTTTTCTTTTTACTAATTATAAGCAGTTTTTTCTGTGGTTTCAATTGTTTTTTTTATTTATCGACCAGAAAAAATATTTTTTAGTGTGAAGAACAGAAAAACTAGTTTTTTATTTCTGCATCTTCTCTATTTAGAGCCCATTTTCTTATTGCATAGGCTACTCCATTTTCATTATTTGTTAAGGTTACAACATCTGCTGTCTCCTTTACAAAGTCCTGAGCATTTCCCATTGCCACTCCTATGCCAGCTTCTTTAATCATGCTAATATCGTTCAGGCTGTCTCCAGCTGCCAATACCTGATCCATTGAGATATGTAATAGCTCACATACTTTTTTGAGGCCTCTTGCTTTATTAATTCCTAATGCATTTACCTCAATATTTACAGGGGATGAATTACTGATTTCAAAACATTTCTTCTCTTGTAAACTGTTCAAAACCTTTTCTCTAATTTGATTATCTTCAATATGAAAACCAAACTTTAGCCACTCTAATTCTCTTACATTTTCCGGCATCTCATCAAACCATAATTTATCACAGCTAGTTGCCCACATTTTTGCTTTGTGTTGCTGTGCTAGGCCCCACATCCATTGGATATGATTGGCATCCACAAGATTTCTTTCAATTAAATTTCCCTTTGTATCCCAAATTTCACTACCGTTTACTGTAACTAAATATGATTTTAATAAAAGACTTTTTGCGTGATCCTTACAAGTAGCAAGAGAGCGACCTGTACTTAACACAACATGTAATCCATTATCGTGGGCTTCTTTAATTGCTTTTCGGTTTTCCTCTGGTATTTCCCCTTTTTCATTCAATAATGTCCCATCCATGTCAAGAGCAATCAGCTTAATGTCCTTATCTTCCAACTTTTTCGTCACTTTGCTTTTCCTCCTAATTTTTATATTTAGAAGTGATAGCCAAAAAATACGACTGACAGAATACCACTTTCTTAAGGCCCTAGCTTCATATCTTGCTTAGCCAAAGCATCTTTTTTTACTATGTAAGATGATTACTATTTAATCTTGTTTACTGTTTGGACAAATAAATTTCATCTTACATGCCATTCATTTTTATCAACACTTTATCTACAAGCATTAATTCCTACATATTAACATAGTATAACGATTTCTTTTGAAAAAGTAAAAAATTCCGATAACTCCAAATAAACTTCATATAGTTATTACATTCTTAACATATCTTTCATGATTTAAATAAATATTCAGTCACAAAAACCATGATTATGCTTCAATGCTACTATTTATGTGTATTTTCTTACTCGAATATACACTATGCAAAATCATCCCAAGCATTACAAAACAAATACCGAGAAGACTAATAGAGGTTGGTAAAGGAGAAGATAAAAAGATTATTTCACCAAACAAAGCAAATAAAACTTCCAATGATTGTGTTGCTTCTACAGCCCCTAATTTAACCATATTGTCTTTAACTAAGTCTGTTGCTGCAAAAAATAATACCGTCGCAATAATACCAGAAAATACTGCCACGATTGCTGATTGACCTACCTGCTGCTTTCCAGGAAGCCCGACTGTTAATACACCAATAATAGATAATAGAATCCAAAATGGAAGACTTGCAATTGTCATTCCTAATACACGTTGAAAAACATCTAATCTATCATTACAAAGCTCCATCATCTTTCGATTCCCTAACGGATACGCAAATGATGCAATAAGTATAGGAATAAGACAAAATAAAGCATCCTTTAGAGAAATAGATACAGCAAATTCTAATTGCATAATGATGACTCCAACAACGATTAAAATGGAAAAAGTTAAACTTTTTAACGGTATTTTTTTTCGAACTGATTGAAGATTTCCATCTCTTCCAATCTTATTTTCATAAAATAAAGGTGTGAGAAATATGCCAGAAATGATTGTAAGCTGCCAAGTACCCGCCACAAGCCAACCTGGTCCATATGCACCCGCAAAACAAATCCCAGCGTAAAAGAAACCAAAACCAACAGTACTCCATATTAACCAAGAAGCAGGATTTTCTTTTAACTCTTGCCATACAACCATTAAGTTATTTCTACACACCACAATTAAAATTAAGAGTGGCAACATAAAAAAATAACGTAAAGAGGCACTCCATAACCAGCTTCCTCCACCTATTTCCATCGACTGATTCAACACAAATGTAAACGCAAAAAATAGCGCTGCAAATATCCCTAAAATAATCGGTCTCAATAATTTACCCCTCTCTTTAATCGAATAACCCAATAACTTATATCCAATATATCGCATATTGAATATTTATCCTAGTGTTTTTGTAAATTGAGTTTTCTTTATGTTGTCGAGTAAAAAATAATAACAATCCGTGATCAAGGATAAAAGGAACCCAATAAGGTCTGTACTATTATAAGTACAGACCTTAAACTTAACGCTGATATTGTACACGATGAAGGTTAGCGAAAATCCCGTTCTGTGCTAATAATTCATCATGCTTTCCTTCTTCTTCTATCCCATTTTCTGTAACTACAACAATGCGATCAGCGTTGCGAATGGTCGCAAGGCGATGTGCAATCACTAGTGTTGTACGGTTTTGAGCTAGCTCATTTAATGAATTTTGGATAATTAATTCCGTTTCTGTATCAAGTGCAGAAGTCGCTTCATCTAATATGAGAATGGGCGGGTTTTTTAGGAACATCCGAGCAATAGCGATTCTTTGCTTCTGTCCACCTGACAGCTT
Source organism: Niallia sp. HCP3S3_B10 (assembly GCF_052064465.1). Classification (NCBI taxonomy): domain Bacteria; kingdom Bacillati; phylum Bacillota; class Bacilli; order Caryophanales; family Bacillaceae; genus Niallia; species Niallia sp. HCP3S3_B10. The sequence goes on from NZ_JBQHVO010000037.1 coordinate 40,004, forward strand.
CAATCCTCTTTCACCAATCTGCGTTTCATAACCATCTGGCAATTTAAGCACTAAATCTTCGAGATGTGCTCTTCTAACTGCTTCATGAATTTCTTCATCTGACGCATTTAAATTACCGTAAGCAATATTTTCTTTTAACGTACCTGTAAATAAAAATACATCCTGCTGTACAATTCCAATTTGCGATCTTAATGATTTCATCGTCATATCACGAATATCCATTCCGTCAATCTTGATACTCCCACTATTCACATCATAAAAACGAGGAATTAACGAACAAATCGTCGTTTTACCGGCACCAGAAGGTCCGACAAAAGCAATCGTTTCACCAGCAGTTATGGACAAATTAATATTTTTCAAAACAGGATTACTGTCATAACTAAACGTTACATCCTGTAGTGTAATATCTCCCTTTAATCCATTTACTTCTATTGCATCTTTCTTATCTAAAATCTTTGGTTCTGAATCTAGCAATTCTAAGAAACGCTTAAATCCAGCCATTCCCTTTGGATATAGTTCTAATATGGCACTAATTTTATCAATTGGTTTTTGCAATATATTTACAAACAAAATGAAAGATACTAGTTCCCCGATTTTCATTTGATCATGAAAGGTTAGCCAAGCACCAAAGACTAAAACTACTAAAGTAAAGAATCTCATTAACATATATACAGAAGAAGACGTAAGCGACATTACTTTATATGCACCTATTTTTGCCTTACGGAATCTTCTATTATTTACTGTAAATCTAGAAATTTCATAGTCTTCATTTGTAAAAGATTGAACTACACGTACACCAGAGACACTATCTTCCACTCTAGCATTTACATCTGCAATATCCCCATACATATGGCCCCATGCCTTATTCATGCTTTTGTTACAGTATGTAATGAGCCAAACTAGAATTGGAACGATAAAGATAACAATTAATGCTAGTTTTATATTAATTGTAAGCATAATCCAAAATGCACCAACAAATGTCATAAAAGCAATAAATAAATCCTCAGGTCCATGATGGGCAAGTTCTCCTATATCAAATAAATCATTGGTAATACGACTCATGATATGGCCAGTTTTTGTATTATCAAAAAAAGAAAATGATTGTCTTTGCACATGGGTAAATAATTGGCCTCGCATATCTGTTTCAATATTTATCCCAAGTTTATGGCCCCAATAATTGACTATGTATTGAAGAAAGGTACTTGTTACATATAATAGCAGTAATCCCACACCTACGGATAAAATCGTGCCCCAATTTCCTTCTGGAAGCAAATCATCAATATACCAAGAAACCGCAAGTGGAAAAGCAAGCTCTAATAGTGCAACAACGATTGCACTTGAGAAGTCGAGCGTAAATAATTTTTTATGTGGTTTATAATATGAAAAAAAACGTTTAATCATAATTTATCTCCTTCACACCTAACCTTTCTAATTTGTTATCCTCTTTTATCATTCGTTCCAGTTACTACATAAACGATATACTATCATACCATTTACGTAGTTTCTGTCTGCATCGAACAATTCTTTTCTTCTTTTTTACATTCACCTATATTGAGAATCATTATTGATTATAGTAGTTATTTGCAATTTCCACAAGATAAATATTTGTCCACTTCTTAACGGACAGTAAAAATCTGCCTGCAAGCTTTATGCGATTTTGAAGATAGTTGGTAAAAGTTCAACTGTCCGTATAGCTCCGACTGCTTCTACTATCATCAGTGAAAACATAACTTACGAATGGAAGTTTCAGTTTATATATTCGACATAAATCAAGCGAAATACCTTACAAAATAGGAGTATGGTCTGATTGTTTAATTATTCAATAAAATGGATAAAAAGTTATTTAGTAAATATTCATTATTTTTGCATTATTCTATCAACTTCTATTTTTATCCACACTCCTTTTTAGTATAATAATAGAAAGAGATAATTTTCTATTACTTATATGAATTTCCTTTAGCCTATTTTGGTATATAAACTGCGACAAATATGTCTTAACATCCATTCTATCGTTTATTAAAGGAGTGTGTTTTTTTGGATTATCATTTATTGACCTTTGTGACAGTTGCTGAAAAACTAAATTTTACTAGGGCAGCAGAAAGCTTACATATTACTCAATCTGCAGTAACGCTTTCCATTAAAGCACTTGAAAAAAAGTATAATGTTACCTTTTTAGACCGAACGAATAAATATGTAAGACTAACAAAAGCAGGCGAATTATTTTATTTTCATGCAAAGAAAATTTTATCTGAGTACAAAGAAGTGAATAATTTGATTGGTCACCTCTCTGAAACGAAAAGCCGTCCACTATCCATTGGCTCTAGCTTCACATTCGGAGAATATTTACTTCCGAAAGTAATTGCAGACTATATAAAAAAAGACAAGAAACATGATAATCCTATGATAAGTATAAGAAACTCGAATCGCATTATCGATCAATTGCTACATGGAGAAATTGATCTAGGAATCATTGATAGTCATTTGAAACATCATCCACATTTAAGCATAACACCATTTAAAGAAGATGAACTTGTCATTATTGTTAGTAAAAATCATCGTTTTGCCAGTCTTTCATCCATAGAATTAAAATATTTGTATGATGAGACTTGGATACTTAGAGAAGAAGGTTCAGGAACAAGAGAAGTAGTAAATCAGTTTTTTCAAAACCAAAACTTTGATCCACCGAGTGTTCGCTCATTTGGAAGCACACAAATTATTAAAGAGTCTGTGGAAGCTGATTTAGGGATATCGATTGTTTCTAAATATGCAGTCCAGAAAGAAATGTTTATGGATACCCTTAGTATATTACGTATTAAAAATGTCCCAATCATCAGATACTTTTCTTTTATCGTTCCTGAATTTTCCTTTAAACAGCATGCTGTTTCCCCTCTTATCACGGAGCTAACGAAGGAAATTAAGCTATATCAAAATCTTTCATATGGTGAATAATCTTTTAAAAGGGCTGAACTTTTCGAACAGCCCTTTTACGGATGAATTTCTTCCCTTCTATCTCTCGATATCATTTCACTACTTATCAAACAGATTAGGCAAAAATCCTCCCTCCTTATTCTGAACCAGAATGAAGAAGAGAGGATTCCACCTTTTAAATAGCAGATAATGTGTTTCCTTTTTTACTTGCAGCAATCAGTTCCTTTATTTCCTCTAACTTGTTCTCTGAAAAAAGTTCCACGATTCTACTTCCAACGATTACACCATCACAATATTCTGTCATACTGGTAACATGCTCTGGAGAAGAAATGCCGAATCCTGCTAGGACTGGGATGGGACTTACTTCCTTAACCTTTAGTAAATGTGTACCTAAATGTTCTTGGAAGCTAGTTCTCGATCCCGTTATACCGTTTACCGTTACGGCATATAAGAAGCCATTTCCTTTTTTAGCAATGTTTTCAATTCGTTCTAACGGACTTGTTAATGTCACTAATCGGATTATTTCAACATGATGCTTTGCAGCTAATTTTTCTATGATTACTTCTTCTTCTACCGGTAAATCAGGGACAATCAGTCCATTTATTGATGCTTTTTCACAGTCTTGGAAAAATACCTCTACTCCGTATGCTAATATAGGATTTAAATAGGTCATCATCACAAGTGGAATAGTAGTTAACTCTCTAAAAGATTGAATCGATTCAAATACACCTTTAAGTGTTGTTCCTGCTTGAAGGGAACGGATGCCTGCGGATTGAATAATCGGTCCATCTGCTACAGGGTCAGAGAAAGGAATGCCTAATTCAATGGCAGTTGCTCCTGCTTCTTCAAGAAAGAGCACTTTATCCTTCAACGTTTCAAGACCACCGTCTCCAGCCATTATATATGGAACAAACGCTTTATCTCCTTTTTCAAGCACCTCATGAAAGACTTCTCGAATTGTCTTCATTTTTATTCCCCCATTCTTTCCATCACTGTATTTACATCCTTATCTCCTCTACCAGACAAGCAAACAATAATCCCTTTTTCCTTATCCATCTTAGCAGCAAGTTTTACTGCATAGCTAATTGCATGAGCACTCTCTAATGCAGGAATAATCCCTTCCACTTTACAAAGAAGCTGCAGTGCTTCAAAAGCTTCATCATCGGTGATTGATTCATAGGTTGCACGTCCAATATCATGAAGATAGCTATGCTCAGGACCAATACCTGGATAATCTAAGCCTGCAGAAATTGAATGTGCTTCTTGAATTTGCCCATCATCATTTTGTAGCAAATACATATAAGAGCCATGTAATACACCTGGTTTCCCTTTTGATAAGGAAGCAGCATGCTTTTCCGTATCAAGACCATGCCCCGAAGCCTCTACTCCATATAAAGCAACACTTTCATCCTCGATAAACGGATAAAAAATACCCATTGCATTACTGCCGCCACCAATACAGGCAACAATCGCTTCTGGAAGATTTCCGACTTTTTCAACGTATTGTTTTTTTGCTTCTTTACCAATGACACTTTGAAAATCACGGACCATCATTGGAAATGGATGTGGTCCCATTACAGACCCTAAAATATAGTGAGTATCAACAACATTTGTTACCCAATAGCGTAAGGCTTCATTACAAGCATCCTTAAGTGTGGCACTTCCAGAAGTAACGCCAACTACTTTTGCTCCTAGTAATTCCATTCGGAATACATTCAGCTTTTGCCTTCTAATATCCTCTTCCCCCATAAAAATCGTACATTCTAAGTTTAATAGCGCACAGGCTGTTGCTGTGGCAACACCATGCTGTCCAGCTCCTGTTTCCGCTACAACTTTCTTTTTGCCCATTCTTTTTGCCAGTAATGCTTGGCCTAAGGAGTTATTAATTTTATGAGCTCCTGTATGATTCAAATCTTCTCTCTTTAAATAAATTTTTGCGCCACCAGCGTATTTTGTTAGATTTTCTGCAAAATAAAGGGGTGTTTCTCTTCCGACATAATCCTTAAGCAAATTATTTAATTCCTTATGAAAAGCTGGATCCTGCTGTGCTTTCTTATATTCTGTTTCAAGTTCTGTTACTGCCTGCATCAATGTCTCTGGTACGTATCTACCTCCATACAACCCGAAATGTCCTCTTTTATCTGGAAACGCATATGTTTCTGGCATGATAGCTCCCTCTTTTCTTAAATATGAACTGTTTTTCCAATTTGTAAAAAATTTTTGATTTTCACTAAATCTTTCTTTCCATCCGTTTCCACTCCACTGCTAACATCCACCATAAAAGGATTGGTTATTTGAATGGCTTCAGCTAAGTTTGATATATTTAATCCGCCAGCAAGGATAATTTTCTTTTGGCCGAAGTCATAATTTTTAATTATGCTCCAGTCAAATGCTATTCCATTTCCTCCATGATACTTTCCTCTCGGGCTATCTAGTAGGGCATATTCACATGGAAAAGCAGTTACTTGTTGAAGATCTTCTTTGGATGATATACTAAATGCCTTAATTATTGGCAAAGAAAAGCTTGAAGCAAATTCTGGCGTTTCATCTCCATGAAGCTGAATTGTATTAATACCTGATAATTTCACAATTTTCTCTATATTATCTTTAGTCTCATTGACAAATACGCCCACCTTCATTAAATCATTAGAGAGAGTATCAATAATTTCTTTCGCCTTTTCTGGATTTATTTTCCGTTTACTATTCGCAAATACAAAGCCTAATGCATCCGCTCCATATTGAACGGCACATGCTGCTGCATCTTTTGTTGTAATGCCACAAATTTTTACTTTCACTTTATCTCAAGCCCCCAAAGATACTTTCATTTCTTTGATTTTGCTTTCAAGGTCTGTTGCTTTCATAAAGGTCTCCCCAACTAAAACAGCATTCGCTCCACTAGATGTAACCTTTAAAATATCATCAAATGTGGCTATACCACTTTCGCTAACCATGTATCTGCCACTATTCTTAATTTTCCCAGCTAATTTTTCGGTTGTTTCCAGTGATACTTCAAATGTTTTTAAGTCTCTGTTATTCACACCAATTAACGGAGCATCTGTTTTTAAGGCTCTTTCCAATTCTTCTTCATTATGAACTTCAAGCAATACTTCCAGCCCTAATTTCGTTGCATACGTATATAATTCATGTAGCTTTTCGTCCTCTAATGCAGCTGCTATTAGTAATATGAGGTCTGCACCATATGCTTTAGCGAAATCGATTTGAATCTTATCAACAATAAAATCCTTGCATAGAATGGGCAAATTAACCGCTTCTCTCACTTTTGCCAAATCCTCGTATGATCCTTTAAAAAAGGGGGCATCTGTTAACACAGAGATAGCATCTGCACCATATAATTCATACATTTTAGCTTGTTCCTTTGGATCCTTCTCCACATTGATATCTCCCTTTGATGGAGAAGCCCGCTTAAACTCAGCAATTACGGATAATGCTTCTGCCTGCATTATTTTATTTAATAACGATCTTCTTTCCTTGCTTTGAACGACTGTCTTCAACTCTTCTTTTCTTTTATATAATTCTTCAATCGTTTCGCTTTTTTTTGCAATAATTTTATCCAAGATGGTTTCCACTTTATATCCCTGCCCCTTCGAATTCTTTGCTTGTCTCCACTAATTGATTTAATTTATGAAGTGCTGCTCCTGAATCAATACTTTCCTTCGCTGCATTTACTCCTTCGATAATACTGTCAGCTCTTCCTGCCGTATAAATACCGATGCCTGCATTTAAAAGTACCGTATCACGATAAGCACCCTTTTTCCCCTTTAAGACATTCCATAATATTGTGGCATTTTCCTTTGCGTCTCCTCCACGTATTTTTCCATTTGTATAATAAGGGAGGTTTACATCTTCTGGATTAAGGATCGTTTCCTCTATTTTTCCATTTTGCAAAATCACCAGTTGATTTTCACCTTGTAAAGAGGCTTCATCCATTCCGCCTGCACCATTTAAAACAACAGCTCGCTTTCTGCCTAATTTTTTTAAACTTTCAGCAAAAGTTACAAGTAAATCACTTCTATATATTCCTAATACTTGCGTTTCAAGGGATATTGGGTTTGTTAATGGTCCAATTAAATTAAAAATCGTTGGAAGCTTTAATTCTCTTCGAACCTTCATAATTCTGCCCATTTTCGGTTGAACATGCTGAGCAAATAGAAATGTAATTCCTACTTCTTCTAATTGACGAATATTTTGTTCTGGAGTGACATTTAGTTTTATTCCTAGTTCTTCTAGGACATCTGCACTTCCTGTTTTACTAGAAATACTGCGATTTCCATGCTTAGCTACAGGTATTCCTGCTCCTGCTAAAACAAATGCTGAAGTGCTGCTTATATTAAAGCTTTGAGATCTGTCTCCACCAGTACCGCAGTTATCAATACAGCCCATTATTGTTTCGGAAAAAGGGAGAGTCTGTTTTCGTACAGCATTTACGATACCGACTATTTCCTCTACTGTTTCTCCCTTCATTTTTAAGCTTGTAATAAAAGCCGCAATCTCTGTATCTGTTATTTCATCTGAAAAAAGGAGGCTTGCCGCATTTTCCATTTCAGCTTCCGTTAATGATTGATTCGCCATTAATTTTTCTACGTATTCTTTCATCTTTGAACTTCCTTTCCAGTTTCCATGATAAAATTTTTCAACAACTGTTTTCCGCAGTCAGTCCCTATTGACTCTGGATGAAACTGATAGCCATATAACGGATACTTCTTATGCTTTATCGCCATAATCTCGTTGTCGTCTGTTGAGTTAGCCAAGACTTCGAATTCCTCATTTAATGTATCCTTCTTAATAACAAGAGAGTGGTATCGCATCACTTCCGGGTCTTCTATATTTCGAAAAACGGAGTTATTTGTTACCTTTAATTTCGATGTTTTCCCGTGCATTACATTAGAGGCTTTTACTACTTCTGATCCAAATGCATATCCAATTGCCTGATGTCCAAGACAAATGCCAAGAATCGGAAACTCCTGATAAAGAGTTTGAATAAGCTCAATTAAAATGCCTGCATTTTCAGGTCTACCTGGTCCAGGTGAAAGAACAATCCGTTCTGGATTTAAGCGACGAATTGCCTCAATCGAAATTTCATCATTTCGAACAACCGTAATCTCTTCCCCTAATTCTCCTAAATACTGAAATAAGTTATACGTAAAAGAGTCATAATTATCGATTAATAAAATCATGCTGTTCCTCCAAGAATAATTTTAGTTTATGAATCGTTTCCTCATATTCCTTTACTGGAACAGAATCATGCACGATCCCTGCACCAGCCTGAATGTATGCCTTTTTGTCTTTAATAACCATTGTGCGAATTGCTAGGGCAAAGTCCATGTTTCCATTTTTCGAAAAATAGCCAACAGCCCCTGAATAGACTCCTCTTTTTGTTCCTTCTAATTCATTGATAATCTGCATAGCACGTATTTTAGGAGCTCCTGATACTGTCCCGGCAGGTAAACAAGAAACAAGTGCATCTACACATTTGAAATCTTTCTTTAATTCTCCGCTTACCTCTGAAACAAGATGCATAACATGCTTATACTTTTCTACTTTGATATACTTATCAACAGAGATACTACCAAAACCACTAACTTTTCCAACATCGTTTCTTGCTAAATCAACTAGCATTTTATGCTCTGCTAGTTCCTTTTCATCTACCAACAGCTCTTGCTCTAGCTTTATATCTTCCTCCAACGTCGCCCCTCTTGGCCTCGTTCCAGCAATTGGATTTGTTATTACTTTTCCGTTAACTGCTTTAATTAAGCTTTCGGGTGAACTTCCAAGCACTGCATACTCCTCAAAATCGAAAAAATACATATATGGTGACTGATTTTTAATGCGAAGTTTTCGATAATAAGAAAAAGCAGATCCCTCTATTTCAGCAGTCATCCTTTGGGATGGAACTACTTGGAAGATATCCCCTTCCAAAATATAATCCTTTGCTTTGTTAACCTTCTCGATAAATTGCTCTTTCGAAATGCTTGCCTGAAATGGAGTTAGTTTCACTTCCGGTAAGTCCTCTTTATAAGGAGCAGTGACCTCTAGCTTTCTAATCTGCAGTCGAAATCTTAGCTCTTGTTCTGTTGTCGTTTCCTTTAATGGACTTGCAACCAAATAAACTTTTTGTTCTAAATGGTCAAAAATTACTAAATCTTCAAAAAACATAAGATGCACATCTGGTATTCCTATTTCATCCTTAGCGTCTGGACCGATATATTCATATTGCCTTATATTGTCATAGCCTACATAACCGAATGCTCCTGCATTTACTGGCAAGAAATGAGGAAGTTCTGCTTGATTTTCTGGCAAGAATTCTTTTACCAAATCAAGTGCCCTTTCTTTTCTTATTTCTCGTTTATCTCCATCAAGAATCATTGTTTCAAAACCACTTCCAATAAGCTCAAATGTTGGATTACATCCTATGATGGAATATCGTCCTGAATCTTCATGTTTTAGAGAGCTTTCGAGCAGGAATTTCTTTTTTCCAGATAGTCTTTGATAAATCCCTATAGGCGTTAATGTATCTCCTTGAATTTCATCTATTAATAAAATATTGGTTTTCATCATTAAATCCTCCTTGTTTGACGCTTTTTATTAAAACATTGAATATTAGCCAACAAAAAAAGTCCCCTATCTGCATGATTCTTTTGCAGATAGAGGACGATTAATTAACCGCGGTACCACCTCAGGTTAGAGTGATTATTCACTCTCACTTTTCGAGTACAATTTATACTCTATCCCGATAACGGAGGATACCGTTGAACCCTACTATATTTTCAGATTCACACTCAGAAGTCCATTCAGTATAAGGAATGTATCGGTTCACACCAGCCACCGACTCTCTTTAACATCGTGTTTATACTTACTACTCTTCTTCATTGCTTTTGCAGTATTAGTTATTTTTTTATAAAACAAAAAGGGCCTCTCTCCTATAAAAAGGACGAGAGACCCGTGGTGCCACCTTCATTAGCTTAATAATTTAAGCTCACTTTAAGAAATCCGTCGAAATACAACTAAATTTCTGTCTCTTGTAACGATGAGACGTTCGCTAAAGCCTACTACAAAAAATTGGTTCGGTTTAGAAGCTCAGAAGTCCATTCTCTTTATCGTCCACACTGGTTTGCACCAACCACCAGCTCTCTGAGGTTTTCAATAAAGGTACTACTCTTCTTCATTGCCGTTCGATATGTTACTTATATGATATGGAACTATATAATAAAAGTCAACTATTTTCCACTAAAAATTTTAATTGATTTTTTCAAGCGCTTTTTTATAGCGGTTTTTCCAATCCTCTGCTAATTGTTCGATTTGTAATATCGTTAACATCGCATCTTTATTTTTACGATCTAGAAGCATCACTTTCGTTGCATCCCAAACGGACACTTTATCTTGGGGACGTTCTATTAATTGAAAGCTTGAATTCGCATTTACCATTCCTTCTTCGATAACTTTTAGAAAATAGCCCGTATAACAAGTTTCCACTATTCTGCTTAAAAATGTGTCCACTTCATTATATTTTGAAATAGTAGAACAAGGAACCCTTCCTTGGGTTACTTGTACAATCGCTTTCCCTAAAGAAAAGATATCGCCAATATATGTATTATGTTCCGTAAATTCTGTTCCACAAATATTTTCTCCAAAAGCAGGTGGATTAAGCTTTATTTTAAATTCCTCTTCCCACTTTTTATAATGTTCAAAAGGATAATAGCATACCGCTCTTTCTTTCCCACCATGAAAAGCCTTATTCGCAACACCATCGCCAACAAAGCCATCAACTGTTAATAACACTTCTTCCACTTTCTCTTTTCCAATTGCCGAATGAACCATTTTATCTTTCCATGTAAATGCTTTTTCTTTACCAATGCTTAAAGCAATAACTTCCCCCACTTTTACACACCACCATCATTTTTATTTCATCATATCATATTAGTTAAAGAAAAGAAGAAAGGAGTTGGCAAAAGTGAAATAACCATTTTTTGGATGGAGAAAATCGCGTTAATTTTTATCGCGCCTGTACATATTAACTATAGTTAACTATTTGAAAGCAGGGAGAATGAAAATGGATCATGTAAATGATGAAAAAAGAATAGGTAACCTTACAAATAAAATGCACAAGACAGCTAAGAAACAAAATGTAAAGGTTTCTAAAATGTCGATATTCTCACTTTCTTCCATCCCGTTAGTAATGACCCTTGGAAATAGCATGCTGATTCCAGTATTGCCATCAATTGAACAAAAGCTGAATATATCCTCTTTTAAAGTAAGTATGATTATTACTGTATATTCTATTTTAGCGATAATATTGATACCCGTAGCAGGCTATTTATCGGATCACATCGGTCGAAAACGGGTGATTATTCCAAGTTTAATTATCGCTGGTATTGGTGGGGTCATTTCAGGAATTGCTGCATGGTTAATGGATAATAGCTATTGGGTCATTCTTCTCGGAAGAGCACTTCAGGGTGTTGGTGCAGCTGGAGCATTCCCAATTGTATTACCATTAGTAGGCGATTTATTTAAAAACGAAGAAGAGGTGAGTAGTACATTAGGGATTATTGAAACAGCCAATACATTTGGAAAAGTACTTAGTCCAATCCTAGGAGCATTTTTAGCAGGATTTATATGGTATATCCCTTTTATGTCTATTCCTGTCTTTTGTTTCATTTCCATCGTTTTAATAATGATCTTTGTTAAATCACCAAAAAGTAAAGAAAAGCCTTTACCGTTCAAAGAATTTATTCAACATACGAAAGAAATATTGCACCAAGACAAAAAATGGCTGTACGCCATTTTCTTTATTGGAGCTATTGTTATGTTCGTTTTATTTGCGGAGCTGTTTTATTTATCAGATATATTGGAAAAGCATTATCATATTAAAAATATTAAAAAAGGCCTATATCTCTCCATTCCGCTCGGAGCATTATGCCTTACTTCCTACATTACTGGAAAAAAAATAAAAAAAGACAAAAATTTAATGCGCTGGATAACATTTATTGGCTTACTAGCAATAATTACTGGAACAATTGCTCTCAATTTTTCAGAAAAAATGTGGTTCATTATTATCTTCCTTACGATTGCAGGTATCGGAATTGGAGGAAGCTTACCCCCTCTTGATGCCTTAATAACAGAAGGGATTGAAAAGGAAGAAAGAGGAACCATCACAAGCATTTATAGTAGTATGCGCTTTATTGGAGTGGCAGCTGGACCACCTATTATGGCGATTTTAATGAAGCATATGGAGCACTTTCAATTTTATTTGCTTTGCGCGATTACTTTAATCGCTGCTGTTGCTGCTTTCTTTCGTTTAAAACACATTGATGAAACAAAAACGAATTAAAATAAGTTTATATAAATGAATCAATTTCATAAATTTAACGCTTAGAGCCTCAAGGTCTCAGAGACACAAAAAAAGGAGTACCTCCCCAAAATGTCGAATTTAGTAAG
>NZ_JBQHVO010000038.1:0-51900 GCF_052064465.1 Niallia sp. HCP3S3_B10
GTAGTTTTGATGGAGGAAGAACGCCAAAAAAGCAACAGGAAGAGCAGAGAGTAGTTTTCAAAAAGCTGTTACATACTCAAAACTAATTAAAAAAGTGCCCATTCTTTCAAAAATGAGCACTGATTTCCTTTATCTACTAATTAATGCTTTTCTCGTAGTAAAATCAACATCTTGATAATAGCTATTTTTTACAAGTACGTTTGGACCGAGGCATTTGACAGCAGGGCAATGGCAATTTAATGAGCTGGCTAAATCAGTAGACAGCCATTTTTGAAAAATATCCTCTAAATTATCTTGTTGGATATTTCCAAGTGCTGGCGTATCGCCGAAGTCTGTCACAATAACGTCGCCGGTAAAAATATTGACATTTAAGCGAGAACGACCGTCTGGATCATTGCGGACCGTTACATTTTTACTGGAATAGAGGCGATTTAAGAGCTGTAAGTCTTCTTCCTTCTTGTTACAAGGATAAAATGGAAGTGTACCAAATAGCATCCACACATTTTCATCACGAATATCTAAAAGATGGTTGATGCTGTCTCTAATTTCATTTAATGACAAAGTTTCTAGAGCAGAAGCAAAATCTGATGGGTACATTGGGTGAATCTCGTGCCTTTGACATTTCATTTCTTCGACAATTTGTCGGTGGATATGCTCTAAATATGGGAGGGTACGTTTATTAAGCATCGTCTCTGCCGAAACAACGACGCCTGCTTCTACTAATGCTCTACTGTTTGTAATAATGTTGTTAAATAGTTTACCTCTTTGCTCATACGTTGGCTTGCGTGCCATCATGGCAAATCCGCGTTCTGCAAATTCCTCTTCTGTTCCCCAGTTGTGGGAGATATGCAATACATCTAAGTAAGGAATTACAGGTTCATAACGATCAAGTCCTAGTGTTAGATTGGAATTCAACTGTGTCTTTACGCCACGACTGTGTGCATATTTAAAAAGCGGCACGACATAATTTTCCACAGATTTTCTACTCATCATTGGTTCTCCGCCTGTAATACTAAGGGAACGCAAATGAGGAATTTCATCCAGTTTTTTCAGCAATAAATCAATTGGCAAGGCATTCGGATCTTTGGGCTGAAGCGTATAACCAACAGCGCAATGTTCACAGCGCATATTACATAAGGTGGTTGTGGTGAATTCAATATTGGATAAAGTTAATTTTCCATGCTGCTCCATATCCATATAAGCTTCCCAAGGGTCAATGCTTGGAGTAATTATATTTTTTTCTGTAATCATTTTAAGCTCCTTTAAAAAAATAGTTAAACTATATCTATGTGCAATTAAGGTATAGAATGCGATTTTTATCATTATCTTGCCATCTGGCCCCTTGTCATTATTAAAGGAAAAATCCTATCTGTCAAATGTTTTTGTTTTAGGCCCTTTTTTCGTAAAGTTTGCTCCTATCGCCCTCAGCCGGAGTAGATTCACTTTCCGTGGGGTTCGTGTTGATTCCACTAGAGTCTACGTGTATTCCGGCTTCTTTATTTTTCCTACTATTAAAAAAACAACAATTTTTTAGAAACATCCTTGTTTTAAATGCTGCTTGTAGGGGAAAAGAAACGAATAATGAGAAGAAGGGAGATGAATGATATGTCTAATGCAACAAAGCAAGGAAATAAAATAGTAACAGGCTTAGTAATTGGAAGTGTCATTGGTGTCACGGTTTCTCTGATAGATCCAGCCACAAGAAGAAGAACAATGCAGAGGGTAGAACATCTTAAGGACACAGGCACTCGTTTTGTTCAAAGCTATAAAGAAAATCCTGATGAGTTCAAGAGCAATTGTAAGGAAAGAATGAGTATTTCTGCTGATGCAATGAAGGATATTGCGACAGAGACCCAAGGATTGTACAAGCAGATTCAATCTACCTTAAAAGAACGATCAAAGGATTTAAAAGAGATTTCAGATGATTTCAAACAGCTTTATTTTCAAACAATGAACCAGTATAAACGCATTACAAAGAAAATCATCACGACAAAAGATCAAATTATTGAATCATCCGATTTAGAAGAAAAGCCACAGCTTCCTGCTACAGCAGATAAAGAAGTGATGAAAACAGACACAGTACTTTCATAAGCAACATCAAATAGCGCATATAGGGAAAGGAGCATCTAGATTGTTTTGCTAGATGCTCCTTTTAGTCGTTAGTTTAATTGCAGCAACTAGTAAAACAATGGAATAACGGTGTAGAAAGATAACACATGTGTAAAGCTATAATAAGGAAAGGTTGCCGAATGGGAGAAAATTCGATACGATTATTAGGTAGTTTTGAAAGGAGAGAATACATTGGGTAGTTCTATTACTGATAAAAATGAGCAAGTTACTTTTTTAAAGACAAGATTAAATATGTTTATGGATGTACTAGATGCGATTGATCCAGAAGAAGCAGAATTAGAAGATATTGATCGTTTAATTGAAATGATAGACGAAATTGAATCGAAATGTAATGAATTTAGGCATAGAGATATGTAATAAAGAGCTGCTTGGATGAAAAATTCATCCAAGCATTTTTAATAGAGATTTTTGGAATATTTATGTAAACGATTGCAAATTACTTCTCTATTGCAGGAGAGAAGAGTATAATTTTTTATAGGGAGTTATTTGAATGCAATAATAAAATTTGCAAGGATTCCTTGCGCTTTTCAAATGAGGGGGAGAAGCATGTATTTTGAAAATCTGAAGAAGAGCATTTACGATTTAATTGTAGAAACATCGACCAATCTTCCAAAAGATGTGCGACGGGCGATTGCAAAAGCTACAGCGTCAGAAAATGCTGGAACACGTTCTGCGATGAGCTTAGCAACAATTACGCAAAATATTGGTATGGCAGATAAGGAAGTCTCACCTATATGCCAAGATACAGGGTTGCCAACTTTTAAAATTAAGACACCAATTGATGTCAATCAGCTGGAAATAAAAGCAGCTATATACGAAAGCATGGAGCTTGCCACAAAAAATGGTAAGCTTAGACCGAATTCTGTTGATTCTCTTACAGGGGAGAACAGTGGAAATAATTTAGGGGCAGGTACACCTGTCATTAAGTTTGAACAATGGGAAAAGGATTATATCGATATTCGTTTAATTTTAAAAGGTGGCGGCTGTGAAAATAAAAATATTCAATACAGTCTTCCTAGTGAATTAGAAGGTTTAGGTAGAGCTGGACGCGATTTAGACGGAATCCGTAAATGTATTCTACATTCTATTTATCAGGCACAAGGGCAAGGATGCAGTGCTGGTTTCATTGGTGTGGGAATTGGTGGAGACCGCTCTGCTGGCTATGATTTAGCGAAGGAACAGCTTTTTCGCTCAGTAGATGATACAAACGATATTCCAGAATTAGCAGAACTTGAAGACTATATAATGGAAAATGCCAATAAATTAGGGATAGGTACAATGGGATTTGGCGGGGAAACAACACTTTTAGGCTGTAAAATTGGTGTGATGAACCGGATTCCTGCAAGTTTCTTTGTATCTGTTGCTTATAATTGCTGGGCATTCCGCAGATTAGCGATTTCTGTAAGTCCTGATACAGGTGAAATCAAGGAATGGCAATACCAAGAAGGGGATAAAATTAACTTTAAGGCAGAAGCTGATGAGCAGGATGAAGCAGCTGCTACAGAGGAAGTTATTACACTCCAGGCACCAATCAGTGAAGAGGCTATCCGTCAATTGAAAGTTGGAGACGTAGTTGAAATTACGGGCATGATGTATACAGGCAGAGATGCTATTCATAAGTATTTAAGTACAAATGATGCGCCAATTGATTTAAATGGGCAAATTATATACCATTGTGGACCAGTAATGCTAAAAGATAAGGATGGAAATTGGCAGGTTAAAGCAGCTGGACCGACAACGAGTATTCGAGAAGAGCCTTATCAAGGGGACATCATGAAAAAATTTGGCATACGAGCCGTTATCGGAAAAGGCGGTATGGGGGCAAAAACATTAAAAGCGTTAGAAGAACATGGCGGCGTCTATTTAAATGCCATTGGAGGAGCGGCTCAATACTATGCAGATTGCATCAAGTCAGTAGAAGGGGTAGATCTTATGCAATTTGGCATACCAGAAGCAATGTGGCATTTAAAGGTAGAAGGATTTAAAGCCGTAGTTACTATGGATGCCCATGGCAATTCACTGCATAAAGATATTGAAATGTCTTCCTTAGAAAAATTAGCACAATTTAAAGAGCGTGTATATAAATAAATTTTGAGAAAAACGGCTGTATATTAGCCGTTTTTTCTCTACCATTTCGTTGTTTTTTATTACCAAGAATGAATTCCTCCAGCCTACAGAAAATAACAAAAGGAATGTAAGGCAAAGGAGGAATTTCATTGAAATTGGCCATCAAAACGTTTATTTTCTTTTCTGCTTTTTGTTTCATGTCACTTCCTGTTTTAGCGAATGTATCCAATAAACCGCTAAGCTGGGGATTTAAAAAAGGGGTAAATGAGCAGCCGGCAGAAGCGGGAAAAGAATTAGATGAATTACTTGAAAAATATGGTGCTTACTATAAAGATACAAGCGAAAAGAAGGTACTTTACTTAACCTTTGATAATGGTTATGAAAATGGTTATACAGGTAAGATACTAGATATATTAAAAAAGGAAAAAGTGCCAGCAACCTTTTTTGTAACAGGTCATTATTTGAAAAGTGCTCCTGATCTTGTAAAAAGAATGGCAGCAGAAGGACATATTATTGGCAACCATTCTTACCATCACCCAGATTTTACACAAGTAAGTGATGAAAAGCTAAAACAGGAGCTTGAATCAGTGGTAACAGAGACAGAGGCACTAACAGGGAAAAAAGGGATGACCTATTTACGACCTCCCCGTGGGATTTTTAGTGAGAGAACATTAAAGCTTGCGAAAGAACTTGGCTACACGCAAGTATTCTGGTCCCTTGCTTTTGTGGATTGGAAGACAGATCAGCAAAAAGGCTGGCAATATAGCTATGATAATATTATGAAACAAGTTCATCCAGGCTGTATTTTATTGCTTCATACTGTCTCGAAAGATAATGCAGATGCATTGGAACAAGCAATTAAGGACTTGAAAAAAAGAGGCTATACGTTTAAAAGCTTAGATGATTTAACAATGAAAAGAGAAATGGATGAAGGAATATTCCATTAAATAGTGTTTCCCCGCCCGAATAGAGCTCCCCTCCATTTGGGCTTTTCAATGGATTTGTACACCTCTAATTATGCTATAATAAAAGTAAAATGAGAACAGGTGATGCTATTTGCATACAATTAACATTCCAGGACCATATAATTTTGATTTGGTATTAAGTCGGCTAGCATTGGACCCATTGCATGTCCTGAACAAGGAAGAAAGATGGGTCAAAGTACCAATTCGTATACATAAAAAACCGATTGTAGTGAAAGTACAAGCAACTGGAACAACGGATAACCCAACCTTTCTGGTAGAGCTTGATGAGGTGGACACATCCATACATGAGCTCATTAAGAGAGAAATCTGTAGAATTTTCAGATGGGATGTATCCTTGCAAGCCATTCATGAACATTTTCAAAAATCAAATTTAAAGCAAATTTTTGAAGAGCATTATGGCACGCCAATTGTGTTGGATTTTCACCCATATAATAGTCTTGTGAAATGTATCATTCATCAACAGCTGAACCTTAAATTCGCATTTACTTTAACACAAAGATTTGTTACTACTTATGGGATTAAAAAAAATGGTGTTTGGTTTTATCCATTGCCTGAAACGGTAGCAAGATTGACTGTGGAAGAATTGCGAGCCCTTCCATTTAGTACGAGAAAAGCAGAGTATATTATAGATCTATCAAAAGAAATTCAGAAAGGTAATTTACATATAGACAGCCTATATGAAAAGTCGGATGAAGAAATTATGGCAGAACTCCTACGTTATCGGGGTATTGGTCAATGGACAATTCAGAATGTATTGCTATTTGGTTTAGGGAGAAATAATCTTTTTCCCCTAGCAGATATCGGTATTCAAAATGCCATCAAGAAACTCTTAAAATTAGAACAAAAACCAACAAAAGAGGAAATGGAGGCAATGCTTCCAAAATGGCATCCATATTTAAGCTATGCTTCCCTTTATTTGTGGAGAAGTATTGAATAGGGAGTGAATTTCCTTTAGTCGTTTAATAATAGTAATTATGGTAAAATATAAGCTAAATAAGCTGATTATTTAAATAGTTTGAAACGAGGAAAGTAAATTGCAGAAGAAAACACAGAAAAAACAAAAGAAGCTTCTTATGGCTTCACGAGCACTATTAGTGATAATTGGTGGAATTATCACAGGGTATGGACTAGAAGCAGTCCTTATTCCAAATGCAGTCTCTGATGGAGGAGTTACAGGTTTAAGTATCGTTGGTTCTCAGTTAACTGGATTTCCCCTCGGGATTTTAATTGGAATATTAAATATTCCCTTTATATTTTTAGGATATAAACAGATAGGGAAAAGTTTTGCTGTATATTCCGTTATCGGCATACTATCTTTAGCTGTCAGTACAAGTTTAATGCATCATGTTCCAACAATAATTGAAGGAGATACCCTTCTGATAACGGTTGTTGGTGGGATTATCATCGGTTTTGGAATGGGTTTAGCCTTACGTAACGGTGGGGCATTAGATGGAATTGATATGTTAGCTGTATTGCTTTCAAGAAAATTACCATTTGGAACAAGTGATTTAATCTTATTTTTAAATATGTTTGTTTTTATTTTCGTGTCTACGGTATTTGGCCTCCAAGGAGCTATTTTATCCGCTATCGCATACTTCATTGCCTCTAAAGTAATCCATATTGTAGAAGAAGGTTTAAGTGGATCAAAGACATTTAAAATTATTACAGAAGAGCCGGAAATAATGGTAGAAACGATTCGTGATCGCTTAGGACGTAGTGCTACCTATACGCTTGCGGAAGGCGGATATTCTAACGAACAATTTAAAGAAATCACCTGTGTAGTCAGCCGCATGGAAGAAAGAAAAATGAAGGAAATAATACATGAATTAGATCCTAAAGCGTTTGTCGCTATTTACGATGTTTCAGAAGTAAAGGGCGGAAACTTTAAAAAACGGGATATTCATTAATAGAAAAGGAAAGCTAGTTGTGAAAAAAACTCGGCTTTCCTTTTTTGCGTTTTTAATTAAAACACATTCGCTTTTATATGAACTAGCTTATAATTTTAATGATGGTCCAAAGAATTCATAATGAATATGCGCATCATCGATACCATTGTCTTTCAAGCCTTTTACTACTGTCTGTAAAAATGGAACTGGTCCACAAACATAGTAATCCCCTTCTGCAACGATTGCACTTTCTTTTAGCCATTCTGAGTCAATGTAGCCAGCCTTCTTAAAGAAAGGATTTAATTTATCCTTCTCTGTTGGATTTTCGTAAATATAAGAAAGCTGGAAGTTAGTGATTCTATCTTTTATACTGATTAACTCCTCATTAAATGCTTGGATAGCGCCGTTTCTTGCAGAATGGATAAAGTTTACCTTTCTATTTGGCTGCTCTTCGGCAATTGTTGCTACCATACTCATAAATGGTGTAATACCAACACCACCACTGATAAAAACAATAGGGCTTTCTTCTTTTATTAGCGTAAAATCGCCAGCAGGTACAGTAACTTCTAACGTATCATCTACATTTATATCACTATGTAGATAATTAGATACTTTTCCATCCGGATTTTCTACTGACGCTTCTTTTTTGACAGAGATTCGGAAATATTCTTTATTACTTGCACTTGATAAGCTATATTGGCGATTAAATAAGAATTTCTCTCCAGGAATTGATAAACGGATTGTAATATATTGACCTGCTTCATAGGCTGGTAAAGAGCTTCCGTCTGCTGGAGCTAGGTAAAAGGAAGTAATCACATCACTTTCTTTTACCTTTTTGATAATTTTAAATTCCTTATAATCAGACCAACCACCACTTTTAGTAGCACTTTCTTCATACATTTGTTTTTCAATATCAATAAATACTTGTGCAATTGCACCATATGCATCAGCCCAAGCTTGGATAATCTCATCAGTAGCAGCATCCCCTAGAACTTCCTTGATTGCTTTTAATAGAAATTCACCAACAATTGGATAATGCTCTGCTTTAATCATTAAACTGCGGTGTTTGTGGGCGATTTGTTTGACAACTGGTATAATGGTCTCGAGTCGATCAATATTTTGTGCTGCTGCTAATACGGTATTAGCGAGAGCGGTTTGTTGACGTCCCTTTGCTTGATTAGCATGGTTGAAAATATTCAGAAGTTCAGGATGAGCCGAAAACATATTTTTGTAGAAAACAGTAGTTATTTGTGTACCATGGACTTGTAATACTGGTACAGTAGATTTAATAATCTCCATTGTTTTTTGTGATAGCATTTTTATAACCTTCTTTTAAAGTAATATTTTAAATACATCTTTTATGATAAAAGTCTGTCAACATAAAAGCAAGATTTTAAATACATCTTTTTCACTGTTTTTAACATGTTTAACAAAATGTTCACATTTTCACTATCAAAACCGTAAAAATAACAAAAGGAGATAGAGTTATGCGGTTAACTAATTATTCTGATTACTCTTTGAGAGTATTAATCTATTTGGCAACACAAGAAACGTCCAAACTTACAAATATAAAAGAAATATCCGAAGTTTATCAGATATCAAAAAATCACTTAATGAAGATTATTTTCAATCTCGGAAAACTAGGATATATCGAAACAATTAGAGGCAGAAGCGGTGGCTTTCGCTTAGCAAAGGATCCAGCTGACATCAATATAGGAGAACTTATTCGCAAAACGGAAGAGAATTTTTATTTGGTTGAATGCTTTGAGGATAAAAATGCATGTGTGATTACGCCGGTATGTTCGTTAAAACATGTCCTGAACAATGCATTAGAACAATTTTTCAAAGTATTGGACCAATACACACTTGCAGATATAGCGGAAAATCAGGTGATGCTAAAAGACTATTTTGCCATGAAACAAAAAACAAGTTCAGATGAAGATTGAATTTGTGTGTTATTCTGCTGAGTATTCTATCGTTTCTATTTATCAAGTCAATTAATATCCAAATAGAAAACGCAAAGAAACTGGAATGGTAAATCAGCTTCTTTGCGTTTTTTATATTTCTTTACTTATTCTTCTGTTTCATTCTCTGCTGGTGTTTCAGTTTCCCTATCTTCTGTTTGATCATCATTTTGGTCAGAACAGCCAACTAACATTCCTGTGAAAAGTAAAGCGGTCATCATTCCAAATGTTAACTTTTTAAAATTCAAAAGAATCACCTCAACAAAGTAATTTTTCGTACTACCCTAGTCTACAAAAGTATTATTAACCTACTATTAACTCAGTGCTAAATCATGTAATTATTTGCAGTGCTATTTACCTAAGGAATGTATTTTTTCTATTAGATGGGAATTTATTTCAACATCTACTCATAATAGAAACTGGATATTTTATCGCAGAAGCATTAGTATATGAAGAAGACAGAATGAAGAAAGATAATAGTAAATTTTTAATAGAAGATAATAGGAGTTATTATAGATGAAAGATAAACAGCAAAACACGATGGCAAAGTTGAAGGTAGGACAAACCTTTCCATTAACAATCAAGCGATTAGGCATAAATGGCGAAGGAGTCGGCTATTTTAAAAGACAGGTTGTATTTGTGCCAGGTGCTCTTCCAGGAGAAGAAGTAGTAGTGGAGGCAACAAAGGTTCAGCCTAAGTTTTCGGAAGGAAAGGTAAAGAAGATAAGAAAATCTTCCCCCTTTCGCGTACAGGCACCATGTCCCATTTACGAGCAATGCGGTGGATGCCAGCTTCAGCATTTAGCCTATGACCAGCAGCTACAGGAAAAAAGGGATATCGTTATCCAATCATTAGAACGTCATACAAAGCTGAAAATCGATAAATTAGATATTCGCCCAACCATCGGAATGGAAGATCCATGGAACTATCGCAATAAGAGCCAATTCCAAGTGGGACAGCAAAAAAATGGCGCAATCATTGCAGGTCTATACGGACTTGATTCCCATCGTCTAATTCCAATTCAGAATTGCATGGTACAACATCCGTTAACGAACAAAGTATCAGAAGAAGTTCGCAAAATCTTAGAAGAATTCCAAATTTCAATCTATGACGAACGCAAGCAAAAGGGAATCGTTCGTACGATTGTTACGCGTGCTGGCTTTGAATCTGGAGAGGTTCAAGTTGTACTGATTACAACGCAAAAAGAAATGCCAAGAAAAAAACTAGTGATGGCCGAAATCAAAAAAAGATTACCAGAAGTGAAATCATTAGTCCAAAACATAAACGGCAACAAAACTTCCCTTATTTTTGGAGAAAAAACAATTCACTTAAGTGGGGAAGAGGTTATCCAAGAAACACTAGGAGATTTAAACTTCGAGCTGTCTGCAAGAGCGTTCTTCCAATTGAATCCTATGCAAACAGTAAAGCTGTATGATGAAGTCAAAAAAGCAGCTGCTTTAACAGGGAAAGAAAAGATTGCCGATGCGTATTGCGGAGTTGGAACAATAGGCTTATGGCTAGCAGATGGCGCAAGCGAAGTCCGAGGGATGGATACGATCGAAGCTGCGATTACAGATGCACAAAAAAATGCAGATAAACACGGTATCGAAAACGCAACCTATGTAACAGGAACAGCAGAACACTGGCTGCCGAAGTGGGTAGAAGAAGGGTGGCGTCCTGATGTGGTTGTAGTCGATCCGCCGAGAACAGGCTGTGATCGTAAGTTATTAGATGCGATTAAAAAGGTTAAACCGAAGAAGTTTGTGTATGTTTCTTGTAACCCATCTACTTTGGCGAAGGATATTGATTATTTGTCTAAAGAGTATAAGGTGGAGTATTTGCAGCCAGTGGATATGTTTCCGCATACGGCGCACGTGGAGTGTGTTGCCTTGATGTCTAGGGTGGAGAAATAGCGCTATTCAAAGTAATGATAAATAAAGGGTTTTCGAGATTGGGAAACATTCTGCCAGTTGTGCGATGGATATTCTTAGTCTCGAAAACCCTTGTTTTTATTTATTAAGGAAACATATCGACTGTGGAAATGGGCAAAGGGTTGAGGAGATAGGATGGATAATTTTGTAGGGTGTGGAGATAGGATAGATGTAATAAATAACAAATGTCCAAACTATATCTGTTCGAAATGATAGGTGGAATTGAAATAATAAGTATTTAATATAAACAGTATATATCAACGCTAATTCATATCTATTACCATTAAATCATATTTAATATTGCAATTTTATGTTAAAATATTTATATTCATAGGTTTTATGTTATAATAGATTACTATAATTATTATCACCAGTTTGATATCCGAGGTGAAAGAAATGAATGAGATGAATGAAAAATGGTCAAACCTTGAGGAAATTTCTGAGTATTTAGGGGTTACAAAAGATACAATTCGAAATTGGATAAAAAAAACTGATATCCCTGCTCATAAAATTGGTCGGCAGTGGAAGTTTAAACTTTCAGAAGTTGATGAATGGGTCAAGAGTGGAAAAAGTGCGATAGAATAAGTTTTGGAAGGAAGAGCTTTATGGCAGAAATACGTTTATACAACGGTGATTGTATCGAAACGATGAAGCAACTAGACGATGCATCTGTTGATTTGATAATAACCGATCCCCCATATAATTTAGGGAATTTTATGAAAAATAGAGATACCAATCTTGTAAAAATGAGAGAAAACTTTTTTGGAGCAGCTGGTTGGGATGACCTTGACTTTGATGATTGGCAAAAGTCAATGGATAACTTTTTTATGGAGTCTGCTAGGGTATTAAAAAAAGGTGGTTCTATGATTGTCTTCATGGCAATTATTAAAGTTGAAACGTTGATTAGGCTTGCAGAAAAAAGTGGATTTTATTATAAGACTACAGGTATTTGGCATAAGTTAAATCCAATGCCACGAAATATGAATCTCCATTTTGTCAATTCAACTGAAGCATGGCTATACTTCACATATAAAACACGTACAGGTACATTTAATAATGAAGGGCGTTTAATCCATGATTTTATAGAAACCTCAATTACACCGAATGGGGAGAAAAAATATGGCAAGCACCCTACTCAAAAGCCAGAACAATTAATGGAACATTTTGTGGAAATTTTATCTATTGAGGGTGATACTGTCTTGGACCCATTTATGGGAAGCGGAACAACTGGAGTAGCTGCGAAAAGACATAATAGAAACTTTATTGGAATTGAGTTAGATAAAGATTATTTTAATGCTGCATCTAAGCGTATCGAGGAGGTGCAAAATGAAGCCTAAAGTAATCGATTTATTTGCAGGTGTTGGAGGAATGTCTTTGGGATTTGAACAAATGGGATTTGATGTAGTATTTGCAAATGAATATGATGTCTCAATAGCAGATGCCTATAAAATAAACCATCCTAATACGGATATGTTAGTGGCCGATATAACAACTGTAGATTTTGAAAAAACATTTTCAAGGTATTTTGGGGAAATAGACGTGATTATCGGAGGGCCACCATGTCAAGGATTTTCGCAGAAGGGTCAGAGAAAAACAATTCATGATGAACGTAATTTCCTTTTTAAGTCTTTTGTGAGAGTTGTTGAGAAAGTACGACCAAAGTACTTTGTGATGGAAAATGTCCCCAATTTACTTACTGCTGAACGCGGGTATTTTAAGAAGGAACTAGAGAAACTCTTTAATGACATGGGTTACGAATTAAACATGGGAGTGTTAAATGCGTCAGATTATGGAGTGCCACAAAATAGAAGACGTGCGATAATTATTGGTAAGCAAGGAGATGTTGCCCCTTCACTCCCAACACCACAAGAAGGTAAAGTAACAATATGGGACGCAATAAGTGATTTAGCTTACTTGAATTCTGGTGAGGGATCTGAAAAACAAGAATATAGAAACCCGCCACAAAGTTCTTACCAAGAAACTTTGAGAAAAGAATCAACTATTTTATATAATCACGTTGCAACTAATCATTCTGCTTTAGCTTTAGAAAGGTTGTCATTGATTCCACCAAATAGTGGCAAGGAGGTTCTTCCAGAAGAGCACTTAACAAAATCTATTTATAGTGGTACTTGGACCCGTATGAGAAAAAATGAAGTATCTGTTACCATTACGACACGGTTTGATACACCATCATCAGGAAAGTTTACACATCCTTTTTTGAATCGTGCAATTACTGTTCGTGAAGCGGCTCGCATACAGTCTTTCCCAGACTCCTTTCACTTTGTTGGTACTAAAGGATCTCAAATGAAACAGGTAGGAAATGCTGTTCCGCCTTTATTAGCTAAAGCCATTGCTCAGGTTATTATGAAAGATATAGAAGTCTATAAGGAGGATACTGCATATGCAAAGGCCTGAAAACATGGAAATTTATGAAGATATAGATTTAAAGCTTGGCATTAAGTCATCTTTGCCCAACGTTAAAGCTACACTTGCCCTTTTTATTTTGATTTGGAAGAGTGAAGGACGTCCGGCAGAAGTAAAATATTCAGTTCAAGATGGTGATTCAATTCGTATTTCGGATGAACTCATGAATAAGCTTATTGCATACTCTTCACCAGTGTATAGTGCTCATGGCGTTTCGGATGATCAATTTCGTCAAACGGTGAATAACAATCAACTATTAAAATCACAAATGGAAGCTCTTATTGTAGCGTTTGAACTGTATTGGAAATTGGGCGAAATTGTTTTTCAGGATAATACTAAGCCTGTTAGTTCTGAGAGAACAGGTGGTGTGAGATATCCAAAAGAGATACATTTTACTTTGAATATGGATATTATTGATGTAGCTATGGCTGTGGCAGAGGAGAAATATAAGGAAGTTTTGCTTAATTGGTTGGGATTGAATGTTGCCACAAGTGAACGAGAAGATAAATTGCTTAAGTCCGTATTAACGGCTTTGTCAGAAACAGCCGTATTTAAACTTGATGATAGTGGTCAAGATGTAATTTTTAATCAAGATAGCATCTATCGTAAACTTTTAGCTACCACCGAACCAGTAGACATTAATGGTGATAAAGAAGCCAAGGGTTCATTACGAGTTCTGAAAACCTCGCTAAATGATGGAACTAATCCATATTTGAACTATTCGCGTGGAACAGTTACCTCTACAAATGATCCGGATCTAAACCTTGCCGATTATCAAAAACGTGTTTCTACATTCTTGTCTCTAAGTACTACAAAAATCGTAGGAATTGATGAGTATGAAGAAGTACAGAGTGGGGCAGATGCTGCACATGAATCCAATGATGACTATCTTACCGATTCTTCTAATGCTGAATTAATAAAATATAAAACAGGATATCAAACTGATTTCCACCATAATAGAATTATCTTTGGTGCTCCAGGAACAGGTAAAAGTTATACTTTAAATCGAGATAAGGAGACCTTGCTTAAAAATGGTGGCGAGTACGAGCGTGTGACTTTCCATCCCGACTATTCGTATGCTAACTTTGTGGGAACTTACAAGCCTACGATGGTGGATTCAGTAAAGAATCTGATTGGAAGCAAAGATGAGAGGGATGTTTTAACTGTTCTGTTGGATGATAAAACGGCTCAAGAAAAATATGATTTGCTATATGAAAAATTTAAAGATGGCGATTTAACTCGCTTACCACTTTTACTAGGATTATATAGTGATGACAAGTTTAAAACTAAGAAAAAAGATGGCTCTGATGCTAGTGGTGATAATAGCGTTGAACGAAATCATGGTCGTGCGATTAGGCCATATGTAAATCTGATTTCAAATAAACAACCTGCTAGTGAAATTGCATATGAATACGTTCCTGGCCCATTTATGAGGACGTATGTTAAAGCACTTAAAAATGCTCAGTCAGATAGTCCTAAGCCATTTTTATTAATTGTTGAAGAAATCAACAGAGCGAATGTTGCAGCTGTATTTGGTGATATATTTCAGTTATTAGACCGTGATGAGGATAATGTTAGTGAATATGCTATTCAAACATCTGAGGATATTAAAAAATATCTTGCTAAAGAATTAGGAGGTAATCCACAAGAGTATTCTGAAATCAAAATTCCAGATAATATGTTTATATGGGCAACTATGAATAGTGCTGACCAAGGAGTATTCCCTATGGATACTGCATTCAAACGTAGATGGGACTTCACTTATTTAGGTATTGATGATAGCGAAGAAAAAATTGTAGGTAAAACTGTTGAACTAGGTAAAGGTGCAAACAAGAGAATAGTTGAGTGGAATGAATTGCGTAAAGCGATAAATACTGAACTTCTTTCATATAAAGTGAATGAGGATAAGTTGCTTGGCCCATATTTTCTGTCAAGGAAAATCGTTCCTGAAACGGAGCCTATTGACCCAACAAAGTTTATCGCCACATTTAAGAGCAAAGTTATCATGTATTTATTTGATGACGCAGCAAAGCAAAAACGCCAGACTCTTTTTGATGGTTGTAATGATAAGACGACATACTCTTCTATTTGCAAAGAGTTTGAGGAAAAGGGTGTATTTATCTTTGCCAAAAATATCAGCAATAAATTCCCTGCTACTGCACCTACAAATAACCTTACAGGGGACGGTGCAGAATGATATCGAAGTTTGTCCGAGAACAGAAAAGATACAATCAAACTGAATTACAGGACATCTTTCAATGCTCGGAAGAAAAAACGGTAGATATTATTAAGCGTTTGAAAGAGTTTGGTGTTCTAAAGGCTGTTAAAGCTACGGATTCTCAAAAAAATATGTCAGACCTTTTGGAAGAGGATATTGAAGTTGCAGATGTAGAAATTGGTGAGAACGAATACCTTTATGTGTTTACTTTCGTTGGCGTAATAACCGTTTGGGGTTGTGTATTAAAATGCTATCCTAAATATATCTTAACTAATAATGATCCCTTAACTGAGTTAAAAACAATAATAAAAGTTCTTGAAAAGTATAATGCCAAAGAGCAAATCATTCGTATGTATAATGATAACAGTGAAAGTAGTGCTTTCAACTTGCTTGCTGTTATGATTTTCTTGCTACATGACTACTACGAAAATGGTGCATATACGAATACAAAGGATATAATTGAAACTAATGGTTCGGGTGAAATACTGTGGGACAAGACGATAAATGAGACCTTTACTTATCTCAGTAATAATCGACCATATTACATAGAACTGTTTACACAAAAACGTATAAATGATGATTTTGATTACTTTAAAAGACTCCATGAATCTATTATAAGTATTTGCTCTAGGGAACTAAAAGATGCAGATTTATTGGATTTGTTTGATATACTGCCGGTTGAAGTGTCCGATGAAGAACTTGATGACTTTGGAGAAAAAGACTATATACTTTACCGCATACAAAATGAATTGAATTTGCAGTTTAATACAAGAAAGCAGTTATTACTAAAGACGTTATACGCCTATGTTGCACATAGTAGCACACTTGCAGAAATTGATTGTTTCACTATGTTTGGTACAAACAGTTTTAATTTAGTATGGGAAAAGGTGTGTGCGGAAGTACTGGACAATCAATTACAGACTCCACTAGGTTCACTGCCTATTTCGTTATCTGACGGATATAATCCTTATGACCTGCTCATTTCATTAATAGAAAAGCCAAAGTGGAATGGTTATAAGCAAGATGGTTCTGAATTTCAAAAGGCCGCTAGGGAAACCCTCGTCCCAGACCTTGTGTCAATCCATAAGATGAATAACTCACATCAGTTCATTATATTTGATGCTAAGTATTATAATATTCAACTTGAGCATGGAAAAGAACTACGGGGACAACCTGGAATTGGTGATATTACAAAGCAGTACCTATATCAGTTGGCATATAAAAATTTTGTTAATGATCATGGAATTCAAGATGTTAAAAATTGCTTTTTGATGCCAACCGAACAACATAGCATTATTAATAAGGGATACGTCAATATAGAAATGTTAGATGCTCTCGGGTTACAGAATATACAAATAAGACAGTTGCCCGCAGAATTGATATACTCGCACTATTTAGCAAATGAAAAAATGGATATAGGCTTACTTCATTTATAAAGGGGATGTGGGGGAGTATGGCAGGTAATCGTTCATTTAAAGAATATGTGGCAGAAAGATTCTATAATAAAATGTTTGCTGCCATACAGGATTTCACCGAAGAAAACTACGATGGCTTAGACTTACGGCTATACAGAGTTCAAAACATCGGCGGCATTGAGTTATCAGATATAGAAGTAAAGTTCGTATCTGTTAATGACTTACCGGACATGAAAATAGAATTTGATGTTGCTGTTGAAGCTGAATTCGAAGTCCGTGAATCAAATCATCGTTATGATGAATCAGAAAATTGTCGGCAATGGTTTATGCTGGAATGCTCAGGAGATTTGGATTGCAATTTGGATGATTTTTCAATCTCTAGTATAACTGAGTATACTAGCAAAAATAAGCAGCCGAAACCTATGTCAGACTCCCTTGTCCCTATCATTCATAAGGAACAACTAGAATCTGTTGCCACAGACTTCCTTAGAAGACATTACCCTGAAGCATTAAAAAACCCAATGGCAGTTGAGCCACAGGTGTTGGCAGAAAAAATGGGCCTTACAGTAGAAATGAGAGAGATTACAAAGGATTTCTCTGTTTTTGGGCAGATATACTTTCACGACTGTGATGCAGAGTTTTATGATGAAGATAGCGATGAAATGGTACAGACCCATGTGAGTGGCCGTACAATAATCGTGGATCCTAAAGCTTACTTCCTTCGTAACCTGGGATCAGTCAATAATACTATTGTGCATGAGTGTGTTCATTGGGACCAACATAGAAAAGCATTTGAATTGGAACGGTTATATAATAGCAGTGCCACACGAATCAAGTGTCAGGTAGTCGGAGGTATAAAAGACAATACCAGAGATGCAACTGACTGGATGGAATGGCAGGCGAATGCCCTCGCCCCAAAGATACAAATGCCACTTGCTATGTTTAAAACCCAAGCGTTCAAATTTATTAAGCAATTCAGTTCAGAACTGGGAACATCTGAACTTATAGATGTAATGGAGCCAGTTATTGACGCCTTAGCAACGTTCTTCAGCGTATCTCGGACAGCAGCTAAAATTCGAATGATTGATGCTGGATACGAGGAAGCAATCGGAACTTTTACTTATATAGATGGTCGCTACGTCAAGCCACACAGATTTAAGAAGGGTGCGCTTGAAAGAAATCAGACCTTTTCTATAGGCGCCGAGGATGCTGCCATCCAAAGCATAACCAATCCAGAAATGGCCGCTCTAGTTAGAGACGGAAGTTATATATATGTAGATTCTCACTTTGTGCTAAACTATCCAAAATATTTAACACATGATATATTCGGACAAACGGTACTTACTGACTACGCACGAACCCATATGGAAGAGTGCTGCTTGGTTTTCGAGTTATCAGTCAAATCCGGGTGTAGGGAAAGATACTATACTGAATGTTTCCTCAACCGTGATAAGACATCAAATATAGATTTTGATATAAAGTATTGTAATGGTTTTGAGTATGCGGCTCCAGAAAAGAAGGCCCAATTACTAGCTGAAACAATAGCTGAAGAAATGCGAATCTATAATGAATTGCCAAATAGCTATACCAGCTCTCTCAAAATAGTACGTGAGTGGAAAAAAGTAACTTATAAAGAATTAGCAGAGAAAATATTGGTCAACGAGCGTACCATAAGACGAATCGTTAATGGTGAGGAACCGGGATCTATTAATTCCATTGTATTGATTTGCCTTGGACTTCATCTACCGCCAAATATTAGCAGTCATATAATTCGCAACTCACCATTTTCATTGAATTTCAATAATAACAGTCATATTTGGTATAACTTTGCATTAACTCACCTATATGCAAAATCGATGGATGAGATTAGAACGTTTTTACAGGAACATGGCGCAGAGCCATTATAAAATTCAATAATATTTTTGAAAAAGCGGACACAGGATGTCCGCTTTTTAGTTATTAACTAAGTAAGCCATACATGAATCCTTTTAAGGGTTTGTGTATGGCTTTTTTTATTGTTGTTTTTAGGTGTTTTTGTTGGGAAAAGCGTCATTTTGAGCCTGAAATTAACGGGCATGAGGTGTCCGCCAAGGCTGTCCAATTCTCACCTACAATAATGATAGATGAAGGAAAGGTCCTTCGTAGTTAGCAAGAATTAGACCATTCCTCGTCTACAAAAAAATATCAAATGCCTGATTTGCAATAAGGGCAAAGGATACATATTGCTACGTTTCAGTCCGTTTAGGATTGTTATGCGTTGCAATAGAAGTACCTTACCTTGTTGCGCTCATTTTCAGGACAAAGGGTCTGTGTACTTCGAGGCACAGACCTATTTTTGTATCCTTTGCCGCCAATGCAGTCCGGCGGAAAGGATGCAAAATGAAAATTAGAATTATGTACGACAACAAACCTACCTATTTGGAGGTACCAGACGAGGACTGCACTGTAATGATTGATATGGACTATGAGGACAGGCTGTCCTGTGCCGAAGATAAGGAAACTGTGACTCGACGTTCACCACAGGAGATTATGGACGAGCGTTTTAACAAGCCCGACTACAATAACTGGCATAAATTTGACAGACATAGAGGGATGCCAAAAAAACCATTCCGTAAGGACGACGAATCCGAGGATGCAACGGATCATATGGACTATCTCCCCGATAATACCCATGAAGTGGCACGAATTAAAAAGGAAGATTATGAATATTACTGTGAGATTATTCGTTCCATTCTCAAGCCAAAACATTCAGAACCTTTTATTGCTGTATATCTTGATGGCATGACAATGACTGAGTATGCAGAGCGTGAAGGTGTCAGTAAAAGCGCCATTTCACACCGTTTAAATACAGCCAAGAAGAATTTAAAAAAAGTTTTTCCAGAATCCTCAACTTTCCCCTCTTGCCACGGCTAATAGATAGAGGGCAGTACATAAACGCTCTCGGAAAGAGGTGAAGAACATGAAACACAACTTGAAAATCAGTGTTTCAAAAACTCCACAGTCTGGCGGGATTGTAACTTGCCGTAATGTCACCATAAGGGAGCGCTTCCTTCGTTTCTTACTTGGTGATAAGCAGAAGCTGACTATTCTTGTTCCGGGTGACACCGTACAGGAACTCGCCATCAGTGAGATTAAGGAGGGGGGATTAAACCATGAGCAAAATCAAACTACTTCTTGATGTGGTTTCTGATATGCGCTCTTTGGCAGACAGCATACAAGCGGTTGCTGATGCAATGGCGGGTAGTGAGCCTGTCGAAGCAAAAGAACCGACCACAACTGTAAAAGAGCCAGAACCAAAGAAAAAGGAAATCACTCTAGAGGAAGTCAGAGCAAAACTCGCTGAGAAGAGTCAAGCTGGTCTTACTGACCAAGTGAGAGAAATCATCCAAAAATACGGTGGCTCTAAATTAAGCGAAGTTGACCCGAAACATTATGCAGATATGTTGAAAGATGAGGAGGTACTAGGTAATGAGTGATCACGCAGTACTTTCCGCATCGGGGTCCCATAGGTGGCTTAATTGCCTTCCTTCTGCAAGATTGGAACTGGAATTTGAAAATAGTGAATCCAATGCAGCCGCTGAAGGTACCGCCGCTCATGCTCTCTGTGAACATAAACTTAAAAAAGCACTTCACATGAGAAGTAAACGGCCAGTCTCGGTGTATAACTCTGATGAAATGGAAGAACACAGCGATGCCTATGTGGAATTTGTAATGGAGCAGCTTGAACTGGCGAAACAAAGCTGTACGGACCCGTTAATACTTATTGAACAACGTCTTGATTTTTCTTGCTATGTACCCCAGGGGTTCGGAACTGGTGATTGCATCATTATTGGCGATAAAAAGCTTCATATTATCGATTTTAAGTATGGCATGGGAGTGTTAGTAGATGCAGTGGAAAACCCGCAGATGAAATTGTATGCCCTTGGTGCTTTAGAAATCTACGATAGCTTGTACGATATCGAGGAGGTTTCCATGACCATCTTCCAACCCCGCAGGGAAAATGTCAGCACATGGACAATCCCGGTAAAGGAATTAAAGGACTGGGCAGAAAATGAACTGAAACCAAAGGCGAAAAAGGCCTATGACGGTGAAGGTGAATATCTGACCGGTGAGTGGTGTACTTTCTGCCGAGCGGCTGTTAAATGCCGTGCAAGGGCTGAAGAAAAGCTGAAATTAGCACAGATGGAGTTTAAACTGCCACCCCTACTTCTGGACTCCGAAATTGAAGAAGTTCTTTCTAAACTGTCTGACCTTACAAAGTGGGCAAATGAAATCATTGCTTATGCCACGGATGCTGCTGTTAATCACGGGAAAGAGTGGCACGGTTTTAAGGTAGTCGAGGGCAGGTCTATCCGTAAATATAAAGACGAAGAGGCTGTGGCTGAAGTAGCCAAGGCAAATGGCTATAAGGATATCTATCGTCAGAGTCTCATTACCCTTACGGAAATGCAGAAGCTGATGGGTAAAAAGAAATTTGAGCAAATTCTCGGTGGTCTCATACATAAACCACCGGGCAAGCCAATGCTGGTTCCAAATTCGGATAAGCGGCCAGCTATGAATATATCAAACGTAAAAAACGAATTTAACGAAATAACGGAGGAATTGGAATATGAATAATCAAAACAGAACGAAGGTTGTTACAAGCGTCAACACACGTCTTAGCTACTTTCACGGCTGGGAGCCGGTATCCATCAATGGCGGAGCGGAAAAGTACAGCGTATCCGTATTGATTCCCAAAACAGATAAGGAAACCATCAATGCTATCAATGCAGCAGTAGATGCAGCCATTGAAGAGGGCATTGCAAAGTTTGGTGGTAAAAAGCCGAATAAGGCGGCTATTAAACTGCCACTTCGAGATGGTGACGTAGAACGTGATGACGAGGCTTACAAAGGACATTACTTTGTAAATGCCAACAGCAAGACTCCACCCCAAATAGTAGATAAAGCGGTTAGACCTATCCTGGATCGTAACGAGGTTTACAGCGGTTGTTATGCAAGAGTATCCCTAAATTTCTACGCTTTTAACTCTAATGGCAATAAGGGTGTAGCATGTGGTCTTGGCAACATCCAGAAGATAAGAGATGGAGAGCCTTTAGGCGGAAGAACCAATGCAGCTGATGACTTCACAACTATTGAAGATGATGATTTTCTAGCATAAAGAATAAATACAAACGAGGTGGTGGAGGTTGTTCTTCTGCCACCTCGTTTGTATTGGAAGGGGCGGTAATACATGAATTCTATTTCTATTGATATTGAAACATTTAGTAGTGCCAATCTTCAAAAGTCTGGAGTTTACCGTTATGCCGAGAGTGATGATTTTGAAATTCTACTATTTGGCTATTCGGTAGATTCTGGTGAAGTACAAGTTGTTGATCTTGCCTGCGGAGAGGAAATCCCAGCTGAAATTATAAACGCACTTATGGATGATTCCGTTACAAAGTGGGCTTTCAATGCAATGTTTGAGCGTGTGTGTCTATCAAAATGGCTTAACCTTACTGAATATCTTGACCCCGCATCCTGGAAATGTTCCATGATATGGTCGGCATATATGGGACTTCCTCTTTCTTTGGAGGGAGTCGGTGCAGTTCTAGGTTTGGAGAAACAAAAGCTAACAGAGGGTAAAGACCTCATCAAATATTTCTGTACACCTTGCTCCCCTACAAAATCTAATGGTGGTCGAGTTCGTAATTTACCAGAACACGACATGGATAAATGGGAGCGGTTTAAAGTATATAACATTCGCGATGTGGAATCCGAGATGTCAATACAACAGAAATTATCCAAGTTTCAAGTACCAGAGAACATCTGGGAGGAATATCATCTCGACCAGGTAATCAATGATCGTGGCATTGCCATTGACATGACTTTCGTAAAACAGGCTGTAGAGATGGATGAACATTCTCGTGAAAAGCTAATGGCTACGATGCAAGATATAACTAATTTGGAGAATCCAAACTCTGTACAACAAATGAAAGACTGGCTTGCCGACAATGGGCTAGAAACAGATACCCTTGGTAAAAAAGCGGTTGCTGAGATGTTAAAGACGGCTCCTGAACCACTAGGCACTGTTTTGGAACTTCGCCAGCAGCTTGCAAAATCATCGGTGAAAAAATACACGGCAATGGAAAATGCGGTATGTAGTGACGGTCGTGCAAGAGGAATGTTTCAGTTTTACGGAGCCAACAGAACCGGCAGATTCTCTGGCAGGCTGATTCAGTTGCAAAATCTCCCCCAAAACCATATGCCCGATTTGGAACAGGCTCGTGCTTTAGTTCGAAGCGGAAACTTTGATGCTCTTACTTTACTCTATGATTCAATCCCAGAGGTACTGTCGGAACTTATCCGTACTGCTTTTATACCGCGAGAAGGTATGAAGTTCATTGTGGCAGATTTTTCAGCGATTGAGGCTCGCGTCATTGCTTGGCTTGCAAGTGAAAAATGGAGAATAGATGTATTCCAAAACGGCGGTGACATCTACTGTGCCAGTGCCTCTCAGATGTTTAATGTACCTGTTGAGAAGCATGGTGTGAATGGCCATCTTCGTCAGAAAGGGAAAATTGCCGAACTTGCTCTCGGTTATGGCGGATCGGTTGGGGCATTAAAATCAATGGGAGCTTTAGAGATGGGGATTGAAGAAGAGGAACTTCAGCTTCTTGTAACGGCTTGGAGACAATCCAATCCCAATATTACAAAACTGTGGTGGGATGTTGACCGAGCAGTAAAAACTTGTGTTAAGCAGAAAACTCCTACAGAAACACACGGTATTAAATTTATATATCAAAGTGGAATGCTCTTTATTGTCCTTCCTTCCGGCAGGCGGCTTTCCTATGTAAAACCTCGTATGGGAGAGAACGTATTTGGTGGTGAGTCAGTTACTTATGAAGGTATCGGCGGGACAAAGAAATGGGAAAGAATCGAAAGCTACGGTCCCAAATTTGTAGAGAATATTGTTCAAGCAATCAGTCGTGACATTTTGTGTCATGCCATGCAGACATTAAAGAATTGTTCCATTGTGGCCCATGTACACGATGAAATTATCATCGAGGCGGAAATGGGTATGTCAATTTCTGCTGTCTGTGAGCAAATGGCAAGGACACCAACCTGGGCGAATGGTCTGTTACTCAGTGCTGATGGCTATGAGTGTCAGTTTTATCAAAAAGATTAAATTAATTGGTAATCGGATAATCGTGTGGGAGGAGGTTAAAAGACCTTCAATTTTTAAATAATGAAAACAGGATAGCACTTATTTTATGACCGGTACGTGCTATCTTGTTTGTTTAATAAACGCTCCATTTTTGTGGAATAAAGGGTTAAAATTCGAATCTTGAAGAAATATAGTGAAAGAACCGATTTTGACTCCTCTCTCTATAAAGTTAATGGCTCTGTTAAAGGTTGATGTTGAAAATTGATTACCTTCAAAAAAGTAGTTATAATAAGAACAAACATTCTTATTTGGAGGGTCCAAAGGATGAGTAAAGCGTTTAGCAATTTATTAAAACATATCGATAAATTATCGCATACAGATAAAGAACGAGTGTTTCAATGGGTAAAACACTATGTTGAACCTTCTTTAACTGTTGATGGTCGCTTAATCGATGAAATGCGGGAAGTACGTTATAAAGAAGGTTTTGAATGCCCTCATTGCACTTCAGAACACATTAATCGATTCGGTAAAGTTAATGGTCGCCAACGATATCGCTGTAAGGCTTGTCGTAAAACGTTTATGGATACTACAAATACAATTCTTTATCGCACTCGAAAAGGTAATGAATGGA
Source organism: Niallia sp. HCP3S3_B10 (assembly GCF_052064465.1). Taxonomy (NCBI): domain Bacteria; kingdom Bacillati; phylum Bacillota; class Bacilli; order Caryophanales; family Bacillaceae; genus Niallia; species Niallia sp. HCP3S3_B10. Next base: position 24,798 of record NZ_JBQHVO010000038.1, read on the forward strand.
TTACTTTTGTTGAATGTATGTTTAAAGGATATTCCTTGCGTAAATCAGCAAAAATTGTGGGCGTTACTTGGGTTACATTATTCTATTGGAGACATAAGCTGTTATCAGCTCTTAAACAAATGGGTTTTGAACAATTTGATGGTATCGTTGAAGTGGACGAGACTTATTTTTTGTATTCTCAAAAAGGTCAACGTGGCATTAGTGAACGTAAACCACGTAAGCGAGGCGGTAAATCAACACTAAGAGGAGTTAGTAAGGAACAAGTCTGTGTTCTAGTTGCTAGAGACCGAACAAAAGCAACAGTTTCAAAGGTAGCCTGTATGGGGCGTGTTGTTAAAACCAAAGTTGATGGTATGATTGGGTCTAAACTAACACCTAATAATGTACTTGTAACAGACGCTTGGAGAGCCTATAAAACCTATGCAGATGAAAGAGGGATAGAACATTATCGCATTAAGTCTGACGATGGAAAACACGTTATTAAAGGCTTATACCATATCCAAAATGTAAATGGACTCCATTCACGTTTAAAACATTGGATACATCGTTTTAAAGGTGTTGCTTCTAAATACCTTGATAATTACCTTGCTTGGTTTTTATTAGTAGATAGTCATAGCAATGAAAGTACAAAACACAATATCAAAGAATTACTTTTGACATCCTTTGTTTTTGAAATGACAGAAACCTATCGAAGTTTAAGGCTATCGAAATTCAATATGTAATGCTTATTTGACTGTTAGGGTGACTAAATCAAAATAGAGTTCTGGCAAATTTTTGCGGATTTACAACGTTAAACAATAAAGTTTACAAACGACACTTTGGGAATATTTTTGAAGGTGTTTTAGTAATGCATCGAGAAAAAAATATCACAATAGCTCTCAATTTCAAAAGGTAGAGTGCTACTGTGATTTTTATTTAACTTGATTTTACAACTGGTTCCTCTTGATTTGAAAAGTTTAAAATCACAACGCCCACGATAATTAGTAGAATCGCAGACACCTTTAACAATCCTAATGGTTCATCCCAAATAAGGAATCCAACAAAGGCTGTAAGAGCTGTACCTACACCCGCCCACACCGAGTAAGCAACGCTTAGCGACATTCCTCGTAAGGTTAACCCTAAAAATGTGAATGATAATAAATAACCAGCAACTGAGCCTATTGATGGTAATAAGACTGTAAATCCTTCTGAATATTTCATCATTGTTGTGCCAAATACCTCTGTAACAATCGCTAATACTAAATATATATATTTTGCCACGAATACAACCCCTTACTTACTTAAATTTAGCAGTACAACACCTAAAATGATGATTGCAATACCAATTAGTTTTTTTCTGTCAAATCCTTCTTTAAATATGACGACACCTATCGTAGCAGCTAAAGTTGTACCGACCCCTGACCAAATGGCATATGCTACACCAATCTCAAGTTCTTTTAAAGTTAAAGATAGAAAATAAAACGCTGCTGCATAGCCAACTGCAACACCAATGTATGGACCATAGTTCTTTGTCATACTTGTCACTTTTAACATCGCACTTCCAAAGGCTTCAAAAAGAATTGCAATACCTAATAAAACATATGTCATTTCCTTATTCTCCTTCTGCTAAACGGTATAATTTTTGCTTGATTTCATCCATTTCGACCGCTGTTAAGGGTGCGATTGTTGAAAATTTGTTGTAATAAACACCATCGATTGTTAGACGAATTAAATTGATTGTTGTCTCATCTAATTCATCTTTTTTCAAATGTTCTAGGATGTTTTGGTAAATGTCCTGCACCTGTTTATTTTCTAAAAATGGTACCTCCATCGAACCAACATATAAGTCGCTGTGTTTACTTAAATCATTGAAGCATAACTCAATGAATGCTTTTGTATAACGATTTCTTGTTTCTTTTTCAACTAGAATAAAGAATTCCTCCGAAAACTTTTCGTAAATATCTTGCACTATGCCTTCAATCAATGCTTGTTTATTTGGAAAATGATACAGTAGCCCACCCTTACTTGTGTTCGCTTTTTTTGCAACAGCATCAAGTGTTAGAGCATTTACACCTTCTTCTTGCAATAATTGAATTGCACTATTTATTAGTGTTTCGCGTTTTTCTTTTGCTTTTTGACTCATACAAAACCTCCTTCTCCAATCTCTATAATACCGTCTGGACGGTCTTTTTTCAAGCCTTTTAAATCATCCGTATTCAAAATAACGTTCCCAAATCAAAGTTTAGGGACAGTTTAAAAAGGCACGAACGTTGATTTAACATCGTTTCGTGCCTTTTCTTGTGAACATTGTTTATACCGTATTTTATACAGATGGCTCAAATTGTTGATGCAACTGTATTTGTACTTGATGGGTATTTTCGCTATCTTGCATAAAATTGTGTATATTCCTTATTGTTGTAAATACATATTTCTCTTACTATACCTAAAATGGGGGAACCACAATAAATCAAGTTCCCCCAATTATTTATTTAAAAAACAACAATTAAATTTAACAGAGCCAAGTTAATAATAAATCAAGGGGTAAGACTAAATCTATTAAAAACAAATGGGACAATAATTGATACATCGACCGATTAGCTTAATTGATTTTATTGCAGAGTGTCTCTAAATGATAACGAATAACTTCCTTCACCTTTTCTGGAGAGTATACATCAGGTCTTAATAAAGCATGAATCGACAATCCCTCTATTAATGCCGTTAACCTACTCTTTTCTAATTCTGCATTCATTGAATCTGATAATACGCCTTTTAGAGCTAAGATTTCAATCATTGAATTTGCTAATTCATATGTACCGTCCGTCATTTCATCTTTTTTGTCCTTTATTGTATCACTTGTAAGTGAACGTAATGCAAGAATCCACCAAACACTCGTTTCAATTTTCTTTTCTTCATCTATTGGTACTAGCTCTAATAAAACTTCTTCTACTGCCTGCACTGGGTTTTCTGACCATTCTTTATTTTGAGAACGTTTTTTCCCTTCTTCTAAGTAGTAATTCATAATAAATAATAACATTTCATCTTGAGTTGAAAAATAATGTCTTAACGCACCAGAAGACATCCCTGCCTCAGCTGCAACTCTTCGTATAGACGCTTTCTCAACCCCTTCTTTCCTAATAATATTCCATGCAGCCTCAGCAATTTGTTTGCGCTTTTCATCATGATCAACAATTTTTGGCATTATAAAAATCACTTCCTTTATTTAGCACAGTGTGTTATTATCTTTTTATAGCACGATGTGTTAAATAGATAATACCACAACATTTAAAGGAGGACTAGTTTGTTTGATCGAAACTATTGAAGCATTGATGCCTTCTTCATCATTAGACATTTCTTCAGCATTATTGATTATTTCTTTGTGTGCTTTAATTGATATTTTAAGTCCCGGTGTACTGACTGTAACAGCCTATTTATTACTGACACAACCGAATCAGTTATCTTCTCGTTTATTTGTGTTTTTATTCATCACGCAGTTAGGCTATTTCATCACGGGTTTATTACTCTACTTTGGTGGAAATTCATTATTGAAGAGAATAGAACAATTGTCTCAGTTTGACTTTATCAATTGGTTTTATATCCTACTTGGAGCAGTTCTTGTTCTAATAAGCTTCAGTAAACCAAAAGAGACTACAAAAAAACGTTTAATTTCATTTATCCCCAAAAATACAACAATTAAAGGGATGATTATACTAGGAATCATTGTTTTCCTAATTGAATTTGTAACGGCATTGCCTTACTTTTATTCAATCTTTTTAATGAATCATCAAACAATTGAGACTACACCTGCTATCTTAATTATAATTGGATACAATCTAGTAATGGTGCTTCCTTCTCTATTACTGTTAGGGGTTAATATTATATTTAAAGAAAGATTGCAACAATTTCTTATTAAAATCAGGTCAAAATTAAATGAAGCTCCAATCTCTTCACTCTTGGTAGCGACAGGAGTCATAGGTGCAGTTTTTTTTAATATCGGTCTTAGAGGCATATTAAATTAGAAAAAATATTAAAGAGGTGTTCATCATGAAAGAAATTATCAGTGGTCTCAGTCTACTTTTTATTATTCAGGGAATAGGCGGATTAATCAATCATTTGACTAATGGGGGAAAAAGTTGGTTTTTAGTAAATTATATTGATGCGTTTCAAGGGTTTGAAATCGTTTTGGACATTGTATTTATTGCAGTTGGTGGAATCATAGCTTTAGCCACTCGTAAAATAACATCAAGTAAAAGCAATAAGTGAATGATGTAAAATAAAAAATACAGAGTGAGAATTTCTCGCTCTGTATTTTTTATTTTAATTGATTCTCCTCGAGGCTCTACCAACCTTACTCATCCAGGTCATAGATAAAATATGATACCAAAATGATTGTTTTCCTCTTCTCTTATTAGCTCCAAATCCTATAGGCCTATTACAGTTTACGTTACCATTTTTTGTTCATCAATCTAGTCCGTTTGTAAAAGTAGAAAATTACTGAATCAGCTTTTAAATCTATTTTACATACACAAATTTCGAACAAAAATCCGGATGTATAATTTATTTTTTCAAAATCCTCAACATTCATTACCTCCTGTGGCTATTAGGTAGAGGGGTTTCCTCTCTGACTATATTGCAGGAGGTAATTCGTATGGACGAATTAGTAAGAATCAATTATGAAAATGACCGCCCCACAGTGCTTGGCCGTGATTTGCATGCAGTTTTGGAAGTGAAAACACCCTATGATAAATGGTTTCCAAGAATGTGTGAGTATGGATTTGTGGAGGGTACGGACTTTTCGACATTTCTGTCGGAAAGTACAGGTGGAAGACCAGCTGTTGACCACCAAATAACAATTGACATGGCAAAAGAGCTATGCATGATACAGCGTACTCCAAAAGGGAAAGAGTGTCGCCAATACTTTCTTGAAATAGAAAGAAGATGGAATTCACCAGAGGCAATCATGGCAAGGGCACTACAGATTGCCAATCAACAGCTAACTCAAGTAAGGAAACAAAATAAAGTGCTTGAAGGTACGGTTGCTGTTCAGAATCAGCAAATTGCAGAAATGAAACCAAAAGTCTCCTATTATGATGTGGTTTTAAATTGCAAAGACCTCATTTCTACATCAGCAATTGCCAAAGATTACGGCAAGTCAGCTATTTGGATGAACCGCTATCTTAATAAAAAGGGCATCCAATTTAAACAAGGTGGTATCTGGCTTTTATATCAGAAGTATGCAGAAAAAGGGTATACCAGCACCAAGACACATAGCTACATTGGTAGTAACGGTGAACTGCATACAAAAGTCCATACATATTGGACTCAAAAAGGCAGACTCTTCATTTACGAACTGTTGAAGGCAGATGGTATTTTGCCGCAGATAGAAATGGAGGGTGTGTAATGGGAATTGATAAATTCAATCATGAAGGATACCATGACCCAACTCCCCATGAGGCACTGACCAACATAATAAGAAAGAAAAAGGCAGAGAAAAAATCTGCCTTTAAGCCACTTGTATATATTTGTTCTCCCTATTCCGGTGATGTAGAAGGAAACATTAAAAAGGCTCGCAGTTTTTGCAGGTTTGCATTAGACCAAAACTGTATTCCGATTGCTCCCCACCTTATGTTTCCACAGTTTATGGATGATGAAAATCCAGAGGAACGGGAACTTGCCATATTTATGGACATCGTGCTTATGGGCAAATGCTCCGAGGTTTGGGTGCTAGGCAATACCATCTCAAGCGGTATGGCAAGGGAGATTGAAGTAGCCAAGAAACGCAGACAAACGGTCAGATATTTTAGTCCAGAGCATGAGGAGGTCGAAAGCTTATGAAAATCGCTGTGGGCAACAGCCGGATGGACAAGAAATGGAAAAACAAAGATATCTCGTGGGAGGATTTTTGTGCCCGAGTAAAGACAACACAACGTACTACGGAAACAGTAGAAGAATATCGGAAATTAAAAAGAGGTCAACAAGATGATATCAAAGATGTGGGTGGTTTTGTTGGAGGGCATTTAAAAGGAGGAAGGCGAAAGAAGGGCAATGTTTTATGCCGTTCTTTGCTTACCCTTGATATGGATTACGGTAGACCGGACATCTGGGAACAAATCAGTATGCTTTTTGATTTCAAATGCTGTGTTTATTCCACCCATAAGCACACACCGGAAAATCCAAGACTTAGGCTAATAGTTCCTCTTGCTCGTGAAATCAGCGAAGAAGAATACGCAGCCGTTGGACGTATGGTGGCAAAAGAAATCGGCATAGATCTTTTCGATGATACAACTTATGAAGCCCATCGCCTTATGTATTGGCCATCCACTTCCTCTAATGGTGAATTTGTCTATGAAGAGCAGGATGGAGAATTGCTTGACCCTGATGTTTATCTTTCAAAATATCAAAACTGGCGGGATACATCAACATGGCCAGTATCAAGCAGGCAGTCTGAAGTTATAAATCGCAGTCTTAAAGAGCAAGCAGACCCGCTTTTAAAGGAAGGTGTGGTAGGAACATTCTGTCGTGCCTACTCCGTTCGTGAAGCAATTGAGAAATTCTTAGGTGCAGTTTATGCACCTTCTGCTATGGAAGGGCGATACGATTATATTCCAGCTGATAGTAGTGCCGGTGTGATTATCTACGATGATAAATTCGCATACAGCCATCATGCTACAGACCCAGCAAGTGGATTACTCCTCAATGCTTTTGATCTCGTTCGTATTCATAAATTCGGTTCTTTAGATGATAAAGCTTCTACCACTACAGCTCCTGGTAAGATGCCATCTTTTGTGGCAATGTGCGAGTTTGCTATAAAAGATGAAAGAGTAAAAGCTGAGTTTTCTAAGGAAAGACAGGCACAGGCTGAAGAGGAGTTTAGTGATGAGGATTGGCAGACAGCTTTGGAATTGGATAAGCAAGGCCGAATAAAAGACACTCTAGACAACATCGTTTTGATTATTCGTCATGACAAGGAATTACAGCATATAGCTTTTAATTGCCACCGTGATGGTATTGATGCCAAAGGTGGCCTGCCTTGGGAACAGATCAAGGCGGGTTGGAATGATTCAGATAATGCACTTCTTAAAGTGTATTTAAGCAGCAAATACGGAGTTTATTCACCTACCAAGACCAAGGATGCTGTGTTAGCTGTAGCGTCAGAACGAGCCTACCATCCTGTTAAGGAGTATCTGGACTCCCTGCCAAAATGGGATGGAATTAGGCGAGTAGATAATCTATTAATTGATTATTTCGGTGCAACAGATAATTCCTATGCAAAAGCAGTCATCCGCAAAACGATGGTTGCAGCGGTAGCCCGCATTTATAGACCAGGCACAAAGTTTGATAGTGTCCTTATCTTAAACGGTCCTCAAGGTATCGGTAAGTCAACCTTCTTTGCTAAGCTTGCCGGAGATTGGTTTTCAGACAGTTTGACCATTACGGATATGAAAGATAAATCAGGTGCTGAAAAACTTCAAGGATATTGGTTGTTGGAACTCGGTGAGCTTGCAGGAATGCGTAAGACGGATGTGGAGATTGTGAAGTCCTTTATTTCGAGGGCGGATGATAAGTACCGTGCCAGTTATGGGGTCAACGTCGAAAGCCATCCCCGTCAATGCGTAATTGTGGGTTCTACCAATGCAGAAAGCGGATTTCTTCGGGATATTACGGGTAACCGCAGATTTTGGCCAGTCCGCATTAGCGGTAACAGTAGAAAGAAAGCTTGGCAGATGACCAAAGAGGAAGTACAGCAGATTTGGGCAGAGGCTCTAGTTCTTTATGAGAAGGGCGAAAAACTCTACCTTGAAGGTGATGATGTAACCATGGCAACCAGTGAACAGGCAGATGCTATGGAAACAGATGAACGAGAAGGACTGGTTCGTACCTACTTGGATACGCTCTTACCGGATGATTGGGACACAATGTCTTTGTACGAGCGTAGAAATTTCCTCGGCGGTAGCGAATTTGGCGGCGGCACCCGTGTTGGAACAGTAAAAAGAACCCTTGTTTGCAATATGGAAATTTGGTGTGAGTGTTTCGGTAAAGAGGCATCAATGCTAAAACCATCAGATTCCTATGCCATCGGTGCCATTATGAGAAAGATCAGTGAGTGGAACAAGTACACTGGGAACAAGAATGGTGTTGTGACGTTTCCTGTCTACGGAAAGCAACGAGCTTATTCCCGAGTCGAGGAACAACGCTAAGTTGTACCTTACCTTGTTCCCATACTGGTTCTTTCCCTAAAGTTAGTAATGATAAGGAAAATCAACGGTTCGGAACAAGTGGAACAAGAAGTATCCTATTTATTTATAAATAGTAAAAAGAAGTAATAGTAGCCTGTGCATACACGCATACGCGCGCGTATAGGAAAATTGGGTCAAAGTTGTTTTCTTGTTCCGAGCCTTTTTATATGGGAGGTATTTATGCTTGAAAAAAATATAGAAAAGAAACTGGTGGCTGAGGTAAAAAAGATGGAAGGCATTGCGGCGAAGTTTGTTAGTCCGGGTTTAGATGGGATGCCAGACCGCCTAGTGCTTTTACCATATGGGAAGATGGCTTTTGTGGAATTAAAGGCTCCCGGAAAGAAACCTCGCCTGTTACAGATTAGAAGAATAAAGCAATTACAGAAGTTAGGCTTTACCTGCTATGTCATTGATGATGTTAAGCAGATTGGAGGGATACTTGGTGAAATACAATCCTCATAAATATCAGACCTATGCAACGAACTTCATACTTAAGCATCCCATCGCTGCGGTGTTTTTAGAAATGGGTCTTGGCAAAAGCGTCATTACTCTAACGGCTATATTTGATTTATGTCTTGATAGTTTTGAAATTGGAAAGGTTCTGGTCATTGCCCCACTTCGAGTAGCAAGGGATACTTGGCCAGCTGAGATAAATAAGTGGGAGCATTTAAAAGGACTGGAGTTTTCGGTAGCCATCGGCACAAAACAGGAGCGATTGGCGGCTCTTAGAAAACCTGCAAGTGTCTATCTTATAAATAGAGAAAATGTGGACTGGTTGGTAAACAAAAGTGGCATCCCTTTTGACTATGACATGGTGGTAATAGATGAGCTATCATCCTTTAAATCCTATGGTGCAAAAAGATTTAAAAGTTTACTAAAAGTAAGGCCGAGGGCAAAACGGATCGTGGGTCTTACGGGTACACCCTCCAGTAATGGGTTAATGGATTTGTGGGCAGAGTTTCGTATTCTTGACATGGGTAAAAGACTCGGCAGATACATAACTCACTACCGCAATTCCTTTTTTACACCGGATAAACGTAATCAGCAAATCGTATTTTCATATAAACCATTGCCAGGTGCTGAAGATGCCATATATCGGCTCATTTCGGATATCACCATTTCCATGAAATCAGTCGATTTTCTGAAAATGCCAGAGTGCGTTATCAATGAAGTGCCCGTGTATCTGAATGGCAAGGAACAATCCGTATATGATCACTTTCGTGAAGAGATGGTTCTTGAATTTGCTGATGAAGAAATAGATGCCATGAATGCAGCCGTCCTTTCTGGCAAACTCCTGCAAATGGCAAATGGTGCTATCTATGATGATGATAAAAACTCTCATATTATCCACGACCGCAAGCTAGATGCTCTTGAGGATTTAATTGAAGGTGCTAACGGCAAACCTGTGCTTATTGCCTATTGGTATAATCACGATTTAGAGCGTATTAAGACAAGATTCAATGTCAGAGAAATTAAGACTTCCAAGGATATCAAGGATTGGAACAACGGCGATATTTCTGTGGGGGTTATCCATCCTGCATCTGCGGGACACGGCCTTAACTTACAAAGTGGTGGTTCAACGCTTATCTGGTTTGGACTTACTTGGAGTCTGGAACTCTATCAGCAAACAAACGCGAGACTTTGGAGACAAAGTCAAAATGAAACCGTAGTTATCCATCACATTATTACAAAAGGCACGATTGATGAAGATGTGATGAGGGCCTTGAAACGAAAGGAAAAGACACAGTCCGATCTTATTAACGCTGTCAAAGCAAATCTGGGGAAAGCGAGGGGTGTTGTATGATGGATGCATTTGATAAACTGGCAAATGCCATTATTCTACAGGCGGTCAAGGATTATCGTTTTGCTCTGAAAAGACTAGCAAAATACCCTCGCAATGATTCTGCTAGATATACGAAAGGTGAGATTGAGCGTTTCTTTCATTCCGGGTATTTCACTACCCTGACATCCCTCGATCCTGAGATGCTAATTCAAAAGCTACATGAGGAGGTGGTGCGATGACGGCAAAGGAATTCTTGAAACAAGCTTATCGCTTAAATGAGCTAATTAATTCCGATCTTGAGGAGTTGCAAAATCTAAGGGAACTCTCAAGAAGTGTTTCATCTCCTGTTCTTGAGGAAAAAGTCAGTAAAACAAAAAGTACTGATCCACCTTTTGAAAAATATGTGATTAGAATAGTAGATTTGGAGCAACAGATACAACAAGAGGTGGAACGATTAATAAAGCTGAAATCAGATATTCGTGAAGCAATTAACCAGATGGAAAATGTGGATGAGAAGCTGATTCTTCGCTACCGATACATTAACTTTCTTAACTGGGAAGAAATCTGTGTCAATCTTAATGTTTCTATGAGAACCGTGCATAGACTCCATTCATCCGCTTTGCAACATTTAAAGGTGCCGAAATAAAAAAGGATAGTCGGAGAATAGTGTGGAAAGGGATTAAAAGTTCATACCCAAATTTCTACTTTTTACTTGGTTCGATTGCAAAGGGACTAGCGGATAACTTTATTTGCTAGTCCTTGTAGCAATATTTATTTAATATTTGTTCCCCAATAATCTAATTCCATATATTGTTCAAATAAATTTCTAACAAATTTTAAATTAGATAAAGAGTTTTTAATCACTGTGATAAAATGAAATTAATAGCACATTAAAAAGAATGGAGTTGTACTAATGAAAAAAAGTAGATTTTTTATTGTCGCAACCCTTGCAATTATTTTAATAATTGGAATATCGTCATGTAGCAATCCATCTGATGATACTAAATTAGTCAGGGATCAAACTGAACTTGAAAAAATCACAGAAAGTAAAGAAGATTTTGCTACTACTAAAAGCTATATGGGAGGTAGTAATCAATTAGACGACATAACTAATGAAAATAGTGCCTTGGAACAAGAAGATGGTATGGAGCACTCTAGCGATACAGAAGGAAAAGACTCAAGAAATATAACAAATACAGATGGAAATCAAGAAGTAAGTAGTTACAATGAGAAAGACAATAAGATACATGATGATGAAGACCCTAGAAAAATTTCAAATAAGGAGTTATCGAATTTTATTGTAAAATATCATGAAGTTTTTAATGGAATAACGTCTAATGAGAAATACAAAAATATAGATTGGGATAATATGAAATCAACCAAGGAAAGTATGTCGAGTGAAATTGAACAATTTTTAAATAATCAAGATTCCTATCCTCCTTCTATGGGATTAGATTTTGAACGAATTATACAATTAGCTGAAATCAGTTTAAAGAATTATGACTCAACCCCCGTTGTATATATCCATCGAATTCTTCACGATTTAGATATAGAATATAATAAATATACTCCCAACAATAAATATGGTTTTTCCAATTATGATGGTGGTGGAGAGAATCAACTAACTATATCTGATTATATAGAAGGACACAAAAATTAATAGGGAGATAGAACGGATGTGTAATGAAAATGACGATCATCTTGTGAATGCACAAAAAACGAAATTTTTAACTGGAATTGGTTGTTTCTTTGCTGTAATTATAATAGGACTTATAGTTGTTATAATACCAGCATGGTTATTTTTTACGCAACCCAAAGAGACTCAATTAACGGTCAGTCATTCGCCTAACAATATAAACACAATTGAGGTTGTTAGAATAGAGGACTTCCCCGACCCTACAATTAGAATTAAATATGATAATAAAAGCGTTGTGAAAACAAAATTGCCCGACAAAATATCTGTGAAATGGAAGGATGACTACGAGGCTGATATCGTTTTTACTAAGCAAGGAAGAGAACCAGATATTGTTAAAGTTACATTCGAATAACTAATTTTCACAAAAATGCTTGAATTCAAAAAAAGCATTTTTGTGTTTCTATTACCAGTAAAGTAATAGTTCCATAAGATAATCCGAATACCCATATAAAGTTGGCACACTTTGGCACAGTTTGGCATACGATGACACTGTTTGTCCGTAGTGAAAGTTATATAATGGTAGTATGGAATATTAATAAACAGAAGCCTTCACGGGAGCATTTCTCCTGCGAGGGCTTTTTCTATGGGCAAAAGGAGGTGCAGTATGCCAAAGAAACCTAAGCGACCGTGCTCTTACCCCGGTTGCCCAGAGCTAACCGACAAGCGCTTTTGTGAAGAGCATAGTAAGAAGGAAGCTGCACGGTATGAAAAGTATGATCGTGACCCAGCAACTCGTAAACGTTATGGCCGTGCTTGGAAAAGGATACGCGACCGCTACATTGCAGCTCATCCTCTTTGTGAGGAATGCAAACGACAAGGAAAGCTGACCCCAGCAACCGAAGTGCATCACATTCTTCCACTTGCAAGAGGAGGGACTCACGATAGAAGTAATCTGATGGCTCTTTGTACACCTTGCCACTCTGCAATCACGGCAAGAGATGGAGACCGTTGGGGAACCCGGTAGGGGGAGTCAAATCTCCACAGCTTTTTCTTTGTGTAATCACTCTGCAGGCGGGTTCTAGCCCGACCGTCCATTACACAATTACTTATACCAAAAGCCGTCTAAATAATAGTCAGATGAGATACAATTTCACCATATCCGCTGCGTTGGGTTCATCAGGTTCCTTTATCCGTAGTGGTTATGCATTGCTTTGCACTATGACTGTAAATGGATCTTCTTCACAGGTACGTATTAAAGCGGCGGATGGAGATAACTGGGAAGGGACCACACCAAGGCTCAGATATGTTTCGGTAACCTGCGCTTCTACTACAGGTAATGCAACCCAGCCAGTCACATTCAAAGTGGTATCTGATGGACGATTGCCATTATCCTCTGGTGTAATTACCAATTCAAGCTATACGGTACTAAGTGCTCCATTGCTTACTATAGCTTGTGGAGCCCCAACATCTTGTACTGTTTCTCCAACACTTGCGGAAGGGAATGTGACTCTTTCTTGGAGCGGTGCTTCTGGAGGCATCAATAATATGATTTCCAGTTATGAGATTCAATATAGTGATTCCGCCGATAATGTCACATGGGGAGCATGGACAGCTCTGACAACGGTGACCACCACAGCGACAAGTGGTAGTATATCCGTTGCACCGCCTCCTACCCGAGGTAATTATCGTAGATTTCAGGTACGAACCCGTGGTACAGCAGGTGCTAGTTATTACTCTAGCTGGAAAGTATCCACAAACAGCGTCCGCAGAAATACGGTGCCAAAGCCAGCGACGACTGCTGTTGCCTCCCCTGCGGCATATAGTAATGAGACTATCACACTTACTTGGAGCGGAGCGTCTAGCGGTACCAGTCCAATTAAGGGGTATCAAATTGCCAGTCGCACATCCACGGATAACAGCACATGGAGTGCGTGGAATGTGTTGACCATGTTGACATTGGCAGCAAGCGGTGGTAGCTATAATCCAATTGTATCGAGGACCCCAGGAACATATACACAATTTGGTATTTGGACAATTGACACATTTGATGTTTACTCAATAGAGAAAATCAGTAATAGCATTTATTGCAACATCACTGCCTGTGCAGCACCGACTGCCTGCACGGTAAGTGCAACATTATCTGAAGGAAACGTTACTCTCTCATGGAGTGGAGCATCTGGTGGCGCAGGTAATCCAATCACTTCCTACGAAATACAATATAGTGATTCGCCAGATAATAGCAATTGGGGTGCTTGGTTGGCATTGGCGATAGTCAATACTTCTGCAACAAGCAGTATTTTAAATGTCAGTCCACCTGCTACACGTGGTCACTATCGTCGATTCCGAATAAGAACCCGTGGTACAGCTGGAGAGGATTTTTACTCAGGCTGGACTATTACCAGTAATAATGTTCGTAAAAACATACTACCAATACCGCCGACTTCTTTTACCGCAAACCCTCCTATCTATGAAGCAAATACAATAAACCTTTCGTGGAGTGGGACGGTACCTGGAACCAGCTCCATCAAGCAATATGTCATTCAACAGGCTACTTCGATAGATGGATTAAATTGGTCTGCATATGAAGCACTGACGACAGTTATTTCCAATGTGACTTCAGGCACTCTTCAGGTAAATGCCTCACAGGTTGCCGGTAGATATACTCGTTATCGAATCAGCGTCACAGATGCACTTGATGCAGTGTCTGCCTATGTTGTTAGTAACGCAGTAAAGAAAAACAGCCCGCCTGTAGCACCGATAGTGGACTGTCCAATGTCTGGCAATTTTACTTATAATGCTACACCACGTTTTATGATCACAACAGGAATTGAACCAGATGGACAAACACAAATAGTGGAGGTAAAGATTGACTCTGGTCCATGGCAAAACAGCGTAGACAATCCTGAGCGGTTTTCTGTAAGCGGCTATCTTGGTAATGGGGTCAAGACAATTTACCAAGCTGAGCCGCTTTCTGCAGGTAATCATACGGTTACCTTCCGTTGTCTTGACAGTGATATCGAATCAGCAAGTATAGAAGTTGTTCGTACTTTTACGATATTGGCATTACCTTTTGAATACATCACTCCAAATGTGACGCATGTAAAGGCAGCACATATTCAGACGCTTCGAACTGCTATAAACAGGATTCGTAGCTATTACAATCTGTCCCCTGCAACTTGGAAAGAGGATATCATCGCAGGAAAGACAGCTGTTAAGAATTGGCCATTTCATATCGTTGAAATACGCAAAGCTATTGATGCGATTATTATAATGGTTAATAGTTTTGATTCCTCTCAGGCATTCGATATACCACCTGTCACATGGCTACCTATTGGTACAGGAAGACCAAGGGCAGATGTAATGCAACAAATTCATGACCTAATTCAAATAATATAAAGATAAAATTCAGCGCTCTTGCAATTTGCAGGGGTGCTTTTCTATATACAAATACTCGAAACGGAGGTGTTTTTAATGAAAGAGATTTGGAATTGGATACAGCTGACTTTTGCCGCTGCCGGTGGATTTTTCGGATGGTTTCTCGGCGGTTATGATGGATTTCTTTATGCACTGGTAGCCTTCGTGGTCATCGATTATCTGACAGGTGTCCTTTGTGCAATTGCGAATAAAAAACTGTGTAGCGAAATCGGTGCTAAGGGAATTTTCAAAAAGGTGCTCATCTTTATAATGGTAGGAATCGCTCATATTATCGATACACAAATTTTGGTTAGTATTGGAGAAAATAGTGGCATTTTACGAACTGCAGTAATCTTTTTCTACCTAAGTAATGAAGGAGTATCCATTTTGGAGAATGCTGGACATATTGGACTGCCTATCCCAGAAAACCTAAAATCGGTTCTACAGCAACTACATGGACGTGATAAGGAACCGCCTAAGCCTGGTGATGGAAGATGATTGAATTAATATTTGATTAGAGGTGATTTTAATGAGGTTACGCAAACTAATACTTACGAACAATGCCTGCTATAAAGCAGGTAAAACAATAAAACCGAAGGGTATCATGGTTCACTCGACTGGGGCCAACAACCCGTGGCTTAAGCGATATGTTGGACCAGATGACGGTTTGTTAGGAAAGAACCAGTACAACAACCATTGGAATCAAGATAAACCTGGGGGTCGTCAAGTTTGTGTTCATGCCTTTATTGGTAAATTAGCAGATGGCTCTATTGCTACCTATCAAACATTGCCTTGGAATCACCGAGGTTGGCATGCTGGCGGAACGGCGAACAATACTCATATTGGATTTGAAATCTGCGAGGACGGTCTAACTGATGCCTCGTATTTTTCTGCCGTTTATAAGGAAGCTGTAGAGCTTTGTGTATATCTTTGCAAACTCTATGGGTTTAGTGAGGAGGATATCATCTGTCACAGCGAAGGTTATAAACGAGGCATTGCCAGTAACCATGGGGATGTGATGCACTGGTTCCCTAAACATGGGAAGAGTATGGACACCTTTCGAGCGGATGTGAAGAAGTTACTTAGCACAGAAAATAAACCAGCAGGGCCGGTGACAAAGAAATATTACCGTGTGCAGATCGGTGCATATTCGGACAAAGCAAATGCTGAGGCACAGCTTACCAAAGCTAAGAAGGCAGGCTTTACGGATGCATTTATTAAGTATGATTAATCAAATAGAGCAGGTAAAAAAACAGTATTTCTTAAATTTCATCAAGCCTCTCAAATAAAATATTAAACTATTAAATTTAAGTAGCCTGTGAGGGTTCTTCCCTTGCAGGCTCTTTTTTTTATGCCTTGATTTAATTAAATTCTACAAATCCTCAACTTCGACCTGTTCCCACGGCTATTAGGTAGGAGGTGATTCCTAGTGAATCAGCATGAGGATAAAAAAGTTACGAAGATCTTAGATGAGGCTATAGAAAACAGCACCGCACTAAAGAGAGTATCACAGGAACAGTTACAATGTGAGTTTGATTATATCCAGGCAGAAAAATTGCTGAGAAAGATGCTCGAAAAAGGCTTAATAACTGAAGTGGAATTCAACAAAATAGACGCATTAAACCGCCAAACTTTCTCCCCCTTTTTAGCTGAGATAATGCCCTGAAAACGTTGATATATAAGGGTTTCAGAGGTAATATGTGACCTACCAAGAAGGAGGTGAGAGGATGAAAAAGATAACGAAAATAGAAGGAAATATGGCCAACTCTTTTATTAAGCCAAAAACACGAGTAGTTGCCTACTGCCGAGTTTCAACAGATAGTAATGAACAGCTAGTCAGCTTGCAAGCGCAAAAGGCTCATTACGAGACTTATATAAAGGCGAATCCAGAATGGGAATATGCAGGCTTATATTATGACGAGGGAATCAGTGGCACGAAAAAGGAAAAACGCTCTGACCTGCTTAGAATGTTATCAGACTGTGAAACTGGGAGAATTGACTTAATCATTACAAAGTCCATCAGCCGATTTGCGAGAAATACTACAGACTGCTTGGAGATGGTCCGAAAACTGATAGACCTTGGGGTTCATATCTATTTTGAGAAGGAAAATATCAATACGGGTTCAATGGAAAGTGAATTGATGCTCTCCATTTTAAGTGGGCTTGCAGAAAGTGAGTCAATTTCCATTTCAGAAAATACGAAGTGGGCCATTCAAAGACGATTTCAAAACGGAACCTTTAAAATTTCCTACCCGCCATATGGTTATCAAAATAATGACGGTCAAATGATAGTAAACCCCAAGCAGGCTGAAGTTGTGAAGTATATTTTTGCAGAGGTATTATCGGGCAAAGGCACACAGAAAGTTGCAAATGATCTTAATCAAAAGGGTATCCCATCAAAAAAGAGGTGGTCGTTGGACAGCTACTACGATTAGAGGGATTCTGACTAATGAAAAATATACTGGTGATGTTATTTTGCAAAAGACTTATACGGACAGCCATTTTAATAGGCACACCAATTATGGTGAGAAAGATATGTATCTAGTAGAAAACCATCATGAGGCAATTATCAGCCATGAAGATTTTGAAGCTGTAGATGCCGTTCTCAATCAGAGAGCAAAGGAAAAAAGCATCGAAAAGCGCAACAGCAAATATCTAAACCGATATGCTTTCTCTAGCAAAATTATCTGCTCGGAATGTGGCAGTACCTTTAAAAGAAGGATTCATTCATCTGGAAGGAAATACATCGCTTGGTGCTGCAGTAAGCATATAAGCCAGATAACGGAATGTTCCATGCAGTTCATACGGGATGACGATATAAAGACTGCATTTGTTACGATGATGAATAAACTCATTTACGGTCAGAAGTTCATATTAAGACCACTTTTGAATGGGTTACGTAACCAGAATAATGTAGCGAGTTTTCGTAGAATTGAAGAGTTGGAAACTAAGATTGAAAACAACATGGAGCAGAGTCAGATGCTGACGGGTTTAATGGCCAAAGGGTATCTGGAACCTGCCCTGTTTAATAAAGAAAAGAATTCACTGGAAGCAGAAAGAGAAAGGCTTCTTGCTGAAAAGGATCAACTTACTCGTTCCGTCAATGGCAATTTTGCAAAAGTAGACGAAGTTGCCCGTTTACTTAAGTTTGCCACTAAGTCCAAAATGCTCACAGCCTATGAGGATGAGCTGTTTGAAAATTACGTAGAAAAGATTATTGTTTTTTCACGAGAGGAAGTCGGATTTGAATTAAAATGTGGAATCACATTGAAGGAGAGGTTGGTGAATTAGATGGGTCACACACCCTATGGATATAGAATTGAAGATGGAAAGGCTGTTGTAGATGATATAGCAGCAGAAAAAGTAAGAGAATTATTTTCAGGGTACTTGGCAGGACTTTCTTTGAAGGGCGCTGCAAAAGAAGCAGGGATAGACTGCTACCATGCCACAGTAAGTAAGATGTTGCAGAACAAGCATTATCTTGGCGATGAATTCTACCCTCCGATTATTGATGAGGAGACATTTGAAAAAGCAAGGTTAGAAAAACGAAAGCGAGCAGAAAAGCTCGGAAGGATATGGGAGCCCAAAGATGTGCCGGGAACGACTTATCCTGTAAAGTTCAAAGCAAAACCTCTGGTACAAAAATATGACGATCCATATAAGCAGGCAGAATATGCTTACAGTTTGATAGAAAATGAGGTGTAACCAGTGGCAGTTAGCAGGAATGTAACAGTAATTCCAGCAATTAAACGAATCGGAAATAATAAAAATAGTGAGAGTAAACCCAAAATACGAGTGGCAGCTTATTGCCGAGTTTCAACAGATAGTGATGAGCAGGCCTCAAGTTACGAAATTCAGATTGAGCATTATACAAATTATATTAAGAAAAACAAGGAGTGGGAATTGGCGGGTATCTTTGCGGATGACGGTATCACAGGTACAAATACCAAAAAGCGTGATGAATTTAACCGCATGATAGAAGAGTGCATGGCTGGAAATATTGACATGATCATCACAAAATCCATCAGCCGATTCGCCAGAAATACATTAGATTGCCTTAAATACATCCGGCAGTTAAAGGATAAAAACATCGCCGTATTCTTCGAGAAAGAGAATATCAACACCATGGATTCCAAGGGTGAAGTATTGTTGACCATCATGGCATCCCTTGCCCAACAAGAAAGCCAGTCCTTAAGCCAGAACGTTAAGCTTGGCATTCAGTATCGATATCAGCAAGGAGAAGTTCAGGTCAACCACAAGCGTTTCCTTGGATACACCAAGGATGAAAACAAGCAACTAGTGATTGAGCCGGAGGGCGCTGAGGTTGTTAAACGGATTTACAGGGAGTACCTAGAAGGAGCCAGCCTTTTACAGATAGCAAGAGGACTAGAAGCAGACGGGATTCTTACAGCGGCGGGTAAATCTAAATGGAGACCTGAAACACTGAAAAAAATACTACAAAATGAAAAGTACATCGGTGATGCCCTTCTACAAAAAACATATACGGTTGATTTCCTTTCTAAAAAGCGAGTGAAGAATAACGGAATCGTTCCCCAGTATTATGTGGAAAACAGCCATGAGCCTATCATTCCACGCGACCTTTTTATGCAGGTTCAAGAAGAGATGGTTCGAAGAGCAAATCTTCGAGGCGGCAAGAACGGCAAAAAAAGGGTCTACAGCAGCAAGTATGCTTTATCGAGTATCGTTTACTGCGGACAGTGCGGTGAAATTTACCGGCGGGTACACTGGAATAACCGAGGCTACAAGTCAATTGTTTGGCGATGCGTCAGCCGTCTGGAGGAGAAGGACTCTGAATGCACTGCCCCTACCATAAATGAGGAAACATTGCAGACAGCAGTGGTTAAGGCTATTAACGAACTTTTGGCTAACAAAGAACCTTTCCTTTCAACATTACAGAAAAATATCGACACTATATTTAATGAAGAAAGTGATAATGATACGGATGAGCTTGATAGCAAGTTGGAAGAATTGCAGATAGAGCTTCTTAAACAGGCAAAGTCAAAAAATGACTACGATAATGTTGCTGATGAGATATACCGCCTTCGGGAGATGAAGCAAAATTCACTTGTAGAAAATGCCGAGCGTGAAGGAAAAAGGCAACGAATCGCTGAAATGACTGCTTTCTTGAATGAACAGTCTCACGAGTTAGAGGAGTATGATGAGCAGTTGGTAAGGCGGCTTATTGAAAAAGTTACGATCCGCGATGACAGGATTGAGGTGGAGTTTAAGTCAGGTGTGAAGATTGAAGAAATGATATAGATTATTGAGTCAACCGCAATTAAGGAAACTATCGCCTTTGGCGGTATTTCCTCCCTTTATATTTTTTGTGTTGAATATAGAACCTTATTGTGATAAAATATACGCTGATACAAATAAGAATTCAGGAGGAACCGAAACTATGACAGCCTCAATGCGTTTAAGATAAGCTGGCAATAAAAAAGGCAGAATCTATCCCTTATGATAGGCTTTTTTGTTGTGCTTATTTATACGATATTGAGCATTCATTAGTTGCGGTCAGAATATAGGTTATTTAACTATACCTTTATTTAACTGTGTCTTTAATATGAATGTTTCCAAATTGTATGTATGCAGACCAAAAGCCACATTGTGGATTTAGGCCTGCATTTTTTATTGCCTAGAATGCTATTCAAAATAGAAATTCAAGCAAAATAATTATGCAGGAGAAAATATAAATGGAAAAATACAACAATTGGAAACTTAAGTTTATTACAATATGGGCAGGGCAGGCAGTTTCTTTAATCACTAGTGCTATCCTGCAAATGGCGATTATTTTTTACCTTACAGAAAAAACAGGATCTGCGATGGTCTTGTCTATGGCTTCACTAGTAGGTTTTTTACCCTATGCTGTCTTTGGACCTGCCATAGGTGTATTAGTGGATCGTCATGATAGGAAGAAGATAATGATTGGTGCTGATTTAATTATCGCAGCAGCTGGGGCAGTGCTGGCTATTGTTGCATTGTATATGGAGTTACCTGTCTGGATGGTTATGGTAGTATTGTTTATCCGCAGCGTTGGAACAGCTTTTCATACCCCAGCACTCAATGCAGTTACGCCACTTTTAGTACCAGAAGAGCAGCTTACGAAATGCGCAGGCTATAGTCAGTCTTTGCAGTCTATAAGCTATATTGTTAGTCCAGCGGTTGCAGCATTGTTATATTCTGTTTGGGAATTAAATGCTATTATTGCCATCGATGTATTAGGTGCTGTGATTGCGTCTATTACGGTGGCAATTGTACGGATTCCTAAGCTGGGCGATCAAGTGCAAAGCTTGAAACCAAATTTCATAAGAGAAATGAAAGAAGGAATTGTCGTACTGAGACAAAACAAAGGATTATTTGCCTTATTACTCTTAGGAACAATATATACTTTTGTTTATATGCCAATTAATGCACTATTTCCTTTAATAAGCATGGAATACTTTAATGGAACACCTGTGCATATTTCTATTACCGAAATCGCTTTTGCATCTGGAATGCTAGTAGGAGGCTTACTATTGGGGAGATTAGGAAGTTTCAAAAAGCGTGTACTACTAATAACAGGTTCGTTTTTTATAATGGGGGCCAGTTTAGCCGTTTCAGGAATACTTCCTCCAAGTGGATTTGTTATATTTGTAGTTTGCTGTGCAATAATGGGGCTTTCGGTGCCGTTTTATAGCGGTGTGCAAACAGCTCTTTTTCAGGAGAAAATTAAGCCTGAATATTTAGGACGTGTATTTTCTTTGACCGGAAGTATCATGTCACTTGCAATGCCAATTGGGTTAATTCTTTCTGGGTTCTTTGCTGATAGGATCGGTGTAAATCATTGGTTTTTACTATCAGGTATTTTAATTATTGGCATTGCTATAGTTTGCCCCATGATAACTGAGGTTAGAAAATTAGATTTAAAATAAACAATATTGGAGGGATATTTATGTATCTTATTTTCATGTAATTCTTCCTGCTTAAATCGCAGGGTTTTCCCTGCGTACAAGCAAATGAAAACATGCGATTATAGACAGGAGGATAATGTTATGGAATTGATATTAAAAGCAAAAGACATTCGTGTGGAATTCAAAGGACGCGATGTTTTAGATATAGATGAATTAGAAGTATATGACTATGACCGTATTGGTTTAGTGGGAGCAAATGGTGCAGGGAAAAGCACTCTACTCAAGGTACTTTTAGGAGAATTAACTCCCCCAGGATGTAAATTAAATCGTCTGGGTGAACTTGCCTATATCCCTCAGTTGGACGAAGTAACTTTGCAGAAAGAAAAAGATTTTGCACTTGTAGGAAAGCTTGGTGTTGAACAATTAGATATACAGACCATGAGCGGTGGTGAAGAAACAAGGCTTAAAATAGCACAGGCTTTATCAGCACAGGTTCATGGTATTTTAGCGGATGAACCTACGAGTCATTTAGACCGTGAAGGAATTGATTTTCTAATTGGACAGTTAAAATATTTTACAGGTGCACTGTTAGTTATTAGCCATGACCGTTATTTTCTTGATGAGGTAGTAGATAAAATATGGGAACTGAAAGATGGCAAAATCACTGAGTATTGGGGAAACTATTCTGATTATCTTCGCCAGAAAGAAGAAGAACGCAGGAGCCAAGCTGCAGAATACGAACAATTTGTTGCGGAACGTGCCCGATTGGAAAGGGCTGCAGAGGAAAAGCGAAAACAGGCTCGTAAAATAGGACAGAAGGCAAAAGGTGCTTCAAAGAAAAAAAGTACTGAAGGCGGAGGGCGTTTAGCTCATCAAAAATCAATAGGAAGTAAGGAAAAAAAGATGCATAATGCCGCTAAATCCCTAGAACATAGGATTGCGGCCTTAGGAAGTGTAGAAGCTCCAGAAGATATTCGTAGGATTCGTTTCAGGCAAAGTAAAGCATTGGAGCTCCACAATCCATATCCTATTGTCGGTAAGGGAATTAATAAAATATTTGGAGATAAAGTATTGTTTGAAAATGTATCTTTTCAAATTCCGCTTGGCGCAAAAGTGGCATTAACTGGTGGTAATGGAACAGGAAAAACAACTTTAATCAAAATGATCTTAAACCATGAAGATGGAATTTCTATTTCACCTAAGGCAAAAATAGGCTACTTTGCACAAAATGGTTACAAGTACGACAGTAATAAGAAAGTATTGGAGTTTATGCAGGAAGATAGTGATTACAATGTTTCAGAAATTCGTTCAGTGCTAGCATCGATGGGGTTTAAACAAAACGATATTGGGAAAAGTTTATCTGTTTTAAGCGGCGGAGAAATTATAAAATTGTTGCTAGCTAAAATGCTTATGGGCAGATATAACATCCTACTAATGGATGAACCAAGCAACTTCCTTGACATACCAAGCTTAGAGGCTTTGGAAATTTTAATGAAGGAGTATGCTGGAACTATAGTGTTTATCACCCATGACAAACGGTTGCTTGATAATGTGGCTGATGTGATTTATGAAATTAGTGATAAGAAAATAAATCTGAAACATTAAACTTAAGGTAGTCGCTGGTCAGAATAGTCTTCTCTGGCTGGCGGCTTCGTTGTTAAAGTAAAAAGACTTTTTTTCTTTGGCAAACATTACATTAATGAATATTAAAATAATTTAAATAAGGGAGGTTGGTTATAGGTGGTTGATAATAACACAGTCATGAAATCTGGGAGATGTATAGAATGTGGAGCTAAAGAGACCGATGGTTTTTCATGCCATGAGCTATTCGGGTTCCCTCTTGTATGGGAGCATAATGATCCAAAGCTATATGAGTTACATTTTTGGCTTGTTTCGTGCTATATGATCCAGCATCCTTCGAATTTTACTGAAGAAGGATATACAAATTTAGTAAATCTTTTTATTAACGCTTTTGATAATGATTGGGATACACCATATATTCTTAAGAAAAATCGAGAAATAGTAAAGTCATTAAGCAAAATAACAAACCCTTTACCAAGCAACGCAAGAAAGCGTGAACTAAGACTTTGGCCTATGACAATTGAAGATATATATTTAGGTCGGGAGCAAAATGCAATCGTTAATATTAATAAATGGAAAGAGCAAATAAGAAACGAATTAAGGTAATGAAGTAATTAAAGATTAAAGGAGCTAATATTTTATGATAGGACCAGATAAGAAAAAACTTTATCCAAATGAAAATATAAAGACGGTTTATTTTATAAGCAATCTACCTAAAAGACCCAATGTGGAGATTGGGGAAAATACCTATTATAGCGATAATAAAAAAACACCGGAGAAATTTTATGATAATATAGAGCACCATTACGAATTTCTAGGGGATAAACTTATAATAGGAAAGTTCTGTGCAATTGCAGAGGGTGTTAAGTTTATTATGAATGGTGCAAATCATAGAATAGATGGAATTACAACCTATCCCTTTAATATCTTTGGCCATGGATGGGAAAAGGTGACTCCTACAATTGAACAACTTCCTTTTAAGGGAGATACAGTGATTGGCAATGATGTATGGATAGGTCAAAATGTTACCATTATGCCGGGTATTAAAATTGGTGATGGTGCGATTATTGCCGCTAATTCAACAGTAGTGAAAAGTGTTGAGCCATATACAATATATGGTGGGAATCCAGCTAAGTTTATCAAAAAACGCTTTAGTGACGAAAAGATTGAATTCTTGCTAAAGCTACAATGGTGGAACTGGAGCGAAGAGGAAATATTTAATAATCTTGAAATGTTAACATCCAAAGCAGGGTTAGAGCAATTCATGAAAAATTCCTAGACTTGGGGCCTTTCTACCACGGCACAAAAGGGAACTTAAATCTAGGGGGTGCTGGAACCTCGATTTAGCTCTAATTATTGCGAGCTAAAGAAGGCAAGCTTCATCTTTAGCTTTGATTGGAACAATAGACATTATATTAAGGAGAAATAGCTTTGAGATTTATCACTTATAGATTTAATTTGAACGGAGGGATTACATGGTAAGTAAAACTGATGCCATTGAGATAATAACATACGCTGAAGAAAATGGAATTAACATATGGATTGATGGCGGTTGGGGAGTAGATGCACTATTAGAAGAAGAAACAAGAGCACACAATGATATTGATTTATTTGTGGAAGAAAGTAATAGTAAAAAGTTTATTGAAATAATAAAAGAAAAAGGCTTTGCGGAAGTTACAGAAGCATATACCACCACATCTCACACGGTTTGGAAGGATACTAAAGGTAGGGTAATTGATCTTCATATATTTAATTTCAACGAAAAAGGATACATTGTTTTTGAAGGAGAAGCATATCCACCAAAAGTGTTTAGTGGCATTGGGAAAATAGGCGATAAAATGGTTAGATGTATTGATGCTGAAAATCAAGTATTATTTCATCTGGGCTATGAGTATGATGAAAATGATATGCATGATGTAAAACTATTGTGCGAGAGATTTAATATTCCTGTTCCGAGTGAATACAAGTAACTGACAAATTCCAATTTGTCTATCAATAGTGCAATAAATTAGAATTTAGAGGAGGAATAGATATGGCACGTTCAATTAGAGATTCCCTTTCGGGATTTGGAAGTGAACTGTTGGAACGAATAAGAGAAGATAGCAATGCATTGCTAGATGAAGCTGCCTTTGAAGAAAGAGTCATTGGGATTGAAAAGGCAACTGCGGCTCTGAAGGAAGCCAAAGTTGAAGATGAGAAAATCATTTACCTTTTGCAAAAATATTGGGATTTACGCCTTAGCGAGGCAAAGGGATTTTTGCAGCAAGAAAGACACACTGAAGAAAAGTAAAGGATTCCTGTGGTAAACATCCCAAAGATAAATTCAGTTTAACGATACTAATTACATGAAAGGGAATCGACAATACTGTGCACAGATTGTCGGACGGGTAAATGCATCCCCTGATAATATTGATGATGAAAGGAGGTTGTTTGATGGATTCTTTAAGAAGTATGAATAATGCATTGGAGTATATTGAAGAGCACTTAACAGAGGAGATTGATTATAGTGAAGTATCTAAAATCGCATATTGTTCGGAGTATCATTTCAAGCGAATGTTTTCTTTTTTAGCAGGAATAAGTTTATCAGAATATATTCGGAGAAGAAGACTGACGTTGGCTGCACTTGATTTGAAAGATAGGGATTTGAGAATAATTGATGTAGCCGTCAAATATGGCTATAATTCGGCTGATTCATTTTCCCGTGCTTTTCATTCTCTGCATGGCTTTCTCCCTTCTGAGGCAAGGTGTGAGAATACACAATTAAAAGCTTATCCTCGAATGACCTTTCAATTATCAATTAAAGGAGGATGCGAAATGAACTATCGTATTGTTGAGAAAGGACCTTTTAAGTTAGTAGGATTTAAGAAGAGAGTTCCAATTATTTTTGAAGGTGTCAATCCAGAGATTGCAAAAATGAATGAACTTTTAACCATGGATGTTATTAATCAATTAAAAGCAATTTCAAATGTAGAACCTACAGGTATTATTAGTGCTTCCACTAATTTTTCAGAAGGTAGAATGGAAGAGAAAGGAGAATTAGATCATTACATCGGGGTAGCAACATCAAGTAATGAAACTGCAGATTTTGATGTATTAAAAATTGATGCTAGTACCTGGGCTGTATTTGAATCGATTGGACCATTTCCGGAAACACTTCAAAATGTGTGGGGTAGGATATACTCAGAGTGGTTTCCATCTTCAGGATACGAGGCGGTTGAAGGTCCTGAAATTTTATGGAATGAGAGTCCAGACACTGGAAATCCAAAGTATCGAAGCGAAATCTGGATTCCAGTAAAGAAAAAAGACTATTAATGACATCAATGTTTATGATTGAGGGCGCTCTAGTAAGAGTGCCCTTTTCGTAAATGGTACGATTGGTGGATATGTTCCCGTCTACTGACAGTGCCAAAAACGTAGTGGATATGTTTCCGAGAACGGGCAACTTCAAATGACATTCATTCTGTCCTCTCGAGCCATGTTGAGGTAGTATCGCAGATGATTTTAAAAGAAGAAGCAGGCTCCCGATAAGGGGAAATCATGCTTCTATACAAATGTCGGGGCGGCA
>NZ_JBQHVO010000039.1:0-51172 GCF_052064465.1 Niallia sp. HCP3S3_B10
GATGGCATTTTTGTGTTACATTGATTCATGAGAGCCTCTCCTTTTCGTAGTTTTCGCCAAATTCTACTTTACAAAAGGAAGCTCTCTTTTTTAATGCTTCATTTTTTCCAGCTACCGCGCTCTCGCTTGGTGGCCTTTTTGTCTAGTTGGGGGACGCGTCCCCCAACTAGACAAAAAGGATATTTATTCTCCCACAAACATTTTACTCATACTTACAAGTCATTATTATTATTTTTGTATGTATTGTTGTTGTGTTATCCCTTTTAATAACCGATTTGATTATAAGTAAAGGAATAACCTCCAGTGTAGAAGGAACACAGGAAGAGAAGGCATTGGATGTTGCAAGGATGGTGGCCGTTACTCCACAGGCGAAAGAGGTTCTCGAAGGAAAAGGTAGCCAGACAGAAATTCAAGCTTTTGCAAATGAAATAAAAGAACAAACAAATGTTAACTTTGTTGTTGTGATGGATATGGACGGAAATCGTCTATCCCACCCGGAACCTAGTAAAGTGGGGAAGCACTTCAGCGGAGGAGATGAAGGTCCAGTGCTGGAGGGAAAGGAGTATGTTTCCATTTCTAAGGGAACGCTTGGCCATTCCATGCGAGCGTTTACTCCTATCAAGAACGAAGAAGGAGAACAAATCGGCGCAGTTGCTGTAGGAATTTCTTTAAAGAGTGTGACAGAGGCTGTCCATAAAGGACGGATGGGCATCTTTATGGGAACATTGATTGGGACTTTGATTGGTGTAATTGGGGCCGTGTCTCTGGCAAGATACTTCAAAAAAATTCTGTTAGGACTTGAGCCTTTTGCTATTGCTAAGCTTCTAGAAGAGCGTAGTTCTATGCTTCAGTCTGTACGCGAGGGAATTATAGCAATAGATCAGGAGGGCAAAATCACCCTTGTTAATAAGGCAGCTAGTAAGCTTTTTCAAAAAGCGGGTCTTGATGAGAATGCTATTGGTAAAAATATTGAAGATTATTTGCCAGATACTCGGTTAACACGCATTATAAAATCGGCTGAAATGGATTTGGACCAAGAGCAGAACTTGCATGGTGTGACTATTTTAGTAAACCGGGTACCAGTAGTTGTGGAAAATCAAGTAGTGGGTGCTATTGCAACATTCCGTGAAAAATTAGAGGTCCAGCAATTGGCTGAACAATTGACAGGTGTACGTAATTATGCGGATGCTCTCCGTGCCCAAGCACATGAATTTATGAATAAACTTCATGTTATCCTTGGTCTCGTTCGGACGGAACAATACGATACACTTGCTAATTATGTAAGTGAAACGGTAAATCATCGGGAAACAGAAGTTGGCTTTGTTACGAAGAAAGTCGAAGATCCTGTTCTTGCTGGGTTTCTGATTGGTAAGTTAAGCTTTGCCAGAGAATCTGGAGTTTCGCTCTACTTTGATTGTGAAAATAAACTTCCAAAGCCTGCAAACCCGGAAATTACCCATGAACTAATCACGATTATTGGGAATATCCTTGATAATGCTATTGAGGCGAGTGTAGATAGTATAAACAAAAAGGTAGATCTTAAATTGGATTATGCAGAAGAGATTTTGACCATTGAAGTCAAAGATACAGGGATGGGAATGACGAATTCCCTTCAAAATAAAATTCTTGATAAAGGTTTCTCTACTAAAGGAAATAATCGAGGATTTGGCTTGTTTCTTTTAACGCAAGCAGTAGAAAGATTGGAAGGGGATCTCATTATTTCGTCAAAGCCTGGAAAGGGGACAACTTTTGCCGTGTATATACCTTATAAAGCGGAGGTGAGGAGAAATGATTAATGTAATGATTGTAGAAGATGATCCGATGGTAGCAGAAATAAATAAACGATACCTTTCGCAAATAGATGGATTTCAATTGGCACAAACAGCTAATTCAGTAGATGAAGCGATCGCTTTATTGAAAAAAGAAAAAGTACAGCTGATTCTTTTAGATATTTTTATGCCAGGCAAGCTCGGATTAGAACTGTTAGCCTATCTTAGAAAAAATGAACTTGAAATTGATGTTATCATTATATCGGCAGCCTCGGATTTTGAACGAATTAAGAAAGCCTTAAGGCAGGGTATTGTCGACTATTTAATTAAGCCTTTTGAGTTTGAAAGGTTTAATGCTGCTCTCACTACTTACCTTGAGCAAACTAGGATGACGGATAAGCGGGATTCTATTAGTCAACAAGAACTGGATTCCTTCCTTTTACATAGAGAAGAGGCTGTTATTGTAGAGGAACTGCCAAAAGGGTTAACAAAAGATACCCTGAAGCAAATATGGGATGCGATTCAGAAATTAAAGGAAGCACCTTTCTCAAGGGATGATGTAGCAAATGTTGTTGGAATATCAAGAGTATCTGCTAGAAAGTATCTTAATTTCCTAAAGGATTTAGGAATACTTGAAGTGAAGGTTATCTATGGAACGATTGGAAGGCCTGTTTATCAACATGAATATAATTACTGGAAGGAACACTTAATAAAAAACTTTTTGTAAGCAGGTTTGGAAACCGCTTACTTTTTTATTTACAAAAAGAATGATTAAACTTACACAAACTATGAAAGCGTTTAACCGGAGGGTATGATGAACATGTAAAAACAAAAGGGGATTCGTGGTCCAATCAAAATGTTTAGATCGCTTCCTCACAAGTAATAATATAAACTTTTTTTAGGAGGATAAAGTATGCATATTCCGATTAAGAAAACGCTTGATAAAATTCCAGGTGGGATGATGGTTGTTCCATTATTCTTAGGGGTATTAACGAACACATTTTTCCCGCAATTTTTAGAAATTGATCATTTTACTACGGCATTATTTAGTAAAGAAGCATCATCGACCATTTTGGCATGTTTTATGTTTTTAATTGGCTCGCAAATTAATTTTAAATTAGCTCCAAAGGCAATTAAAAAAGGGGCAATCTTACTATCAGGAAAATTTATAGTAGGGGCAGGTATAGGGATTGCAGTAGCCATAATCTTTGGGCCAGCTGGAATTCTAGGATTATCCCCTTTAGCCATTCTTGCAGCGTTATTAAATGCTAATGGTGGTTTGTACGCATCACTTGCTTCCTCCTATGGTGATGAAACGGATGTAGGAGCATATGCGTTATTTTCTTTAAAAGACGGTCCATTTTTTACATTAGTTGCATTAGGAGCTTCTGGTCTTGCTTCCATTCCATTTCATGCGCTTGTAGGAGTATTAATCCCAATATTAATAGGAATGATTTTAGGAAATATTGATCCTGATATGAGAAAGTTTCTAGGAAGCAGTAAATTATTATTAATCCCATTCTTCTCCTTCCCATTAGGAGCAGGAATGGATCTTAGGACGATAATAGAAGCGGGAGGCCCTGGCTTATTACTAGGATTGATAGCTGCATTCACTGGAATTGGGGCTTACTTCCTTTTAAAGTTATTTAAAGAAAATCCTATCGTTGGTTTAGCAACAGGATCAACTGCAGGAAATGCTGTAGCTACACCAGCAGTTGTTGCAGCTGCAGACCCAACATTAGCTTCTATAGCACCAGCAGCTACTGCCCAAGTTGCAGCAGCATGCGTAGTATCTGCAATCATCTGTCCAATTATTGTTAGCTATGTTTATAAAAGATCGGAAAAGAAAAAAGCTAAGAATTCGATTGTACCAGCAGCATAAATAAGGATAGGGAATGAAATAAAGAGGAAAGCAATCCTGGTTACTTGCTGCATTGTTCGTTACAAAATAATGAATTTAAATTAAATATCCTAGTGGAAAATAGCAATCAGTATTAATATGAGAAGGAAGAAATTTGTTTTTGAGAATGTAAGGTTAATAGTTTAATTTCATATAGAAAGAAGGATCTACCACTATGAGTGTGTCTGAAAATGTAATTATCACAACATTAAAAGGAAAAGAAATTCTCTCCAATCCCTTTTTAAATAAAGGTGTTGCTTTTACGAAAGAGGAAAGAGAAAATCTGGGACTTGATGGTCTATTGCCGCCACAAGTACTTACACTTGAAGAACAAGTAAACAGAATCTATGAGCAATATTCGATGCGGACCACCAATCTTTTTAAATACGGCTTGCTTAACGATTTATATAATCGAAATGTCGTTTTGTATTATCGATTTTTAAAAGAACACTTAGCAGAGATGCTTCCAATCGTTTATACCCCAACTGTCGGTGATGCTATCCAGTCATACTCTCATAGCTACCATCGTCCAGATGGATTGTATCTTTCCATTGATCACCCTGAAGGGGTTGAAAAAGCATTTTATAATCTAGGGAAGTCCAGAAATGACATTGACTTAATCGTTGTTACGGACTCTGAAAGTATCCTCGGTATAGGGGATCAAGGAGTAGGCGGTATTAATATTGCAATAGGTAAACTAGCAGTATATACAGCGGCAGCTGGTATTGATCCAAGCCGTGTTCTGCCGGTTGTATTGGATGTTGGTACGAACAATCAGTCTTTAATTGAAGACCCTATCTATATTGGTAATAAGTTCCCTCGTGTCCGTGGTGAGCGTTACGATGATTTCATTGATTTATTTGTTCATACTTCAAGAAAGTTTTTCCCAGAAGTACTTCTTCATTGGGAGGATCTTGGAAATGTAAATGCACGAAATATCTTGGATAAATATGGTGACAAAATCCTTACCTTTAATGATGACATCCAAGGAACAGGTGCTGTGACACTTGCTGCTGTTATGTCTGCGTTAAAAGTTACAGGAGATTCTCTGAAGGATCAACGTATTATTGTCTTTGGACCGGGTGCTGGTGGTCTCGGTAACGCAGACCAAATAGTTGATGCCATGGAAAATCAAGGATTAACAAAAAAAGAGGCTTATGATCATTTTTGGGCTATTGACTATCGAGGGCTACTGACAGATGAAACACCAGATGTACTGAATTTCCAAATGCCTTATGTAAGAAAAGCGGAGGAAGTAAAGGAGTGGGATCAAAATGAGGACGGAATCATTTCATTATTGGAAGTGGTGAAAAGGGTGAAACCAACCATCCTCATTGGTACTTCCGGCCAAGGGGGAGCTTTTTCGGAGGAAATTGTGAAAGAGATGGCAAAGCATGTGGAACGTCCAATTATCATGCCAATGTCCAACCCTACACAACTTGCGGAAGCAGTTCCAGAAAATTTGATTAAATGGACGGATGGTAAGGCGCTAATTGCCACAGGAAGCCCCTTTGCCAATGTAGAATATAACGGTGTTTGCTATGAGATCGGTCAGTCAAATAACGCATTTGTGTTCCCAGGACTAGGGCTTGGAGCCATTGTTTCAAAAGCGCAAGTTATTTCAAAAGGAATGTTTGCGGCAGCAGCAAATGCAGTTGCTGAGATGTGTGAACCCAACCAACCTGGAGCTTCCTTGCTTCCTTCGGTTGAGAAATTACATGATGTATCTATCTATGTTGCAATAGAAGTAGCAAAGGCTGCTCTAAACGAAGGGATAGCAAGAGTGGAGCTTACAGATATTCCAAAAGCCGTGGTCGATGCTGTTTGGCAGCCTGAGTATAAGGAGATAAAGAGTGTCGGTATTTGGGCAAATGTTTAATGACAT
Source organism: Niallia sp. HCP3S3_B10 (assembly GCF_052064465.1). Taxonomy (NCBI): domain Bacteria; kingdom Bacillati; phylum Bacillota; class Bacilli; order Caryophanales; family Bacillaceae; genus Niallia; species Niallia sp. HCP3S3_B10. Next base: position 5,555 of record NZ_JBQHVO010000039.1, read on the forward strand.
AATAATAGATTAGTAATCTATATTGGCCTGTTCCTCCTAGTAATTGTCGTATTTTCGACATTTTAGGAGGAAGGGGTTTTTATTTTGTGGTTGCGAAACGGAATAGAGTAATTAGTACTATTTTTGTATATTTGATATGAATAAAAAATACTAGTATCGACAAAAAATGACAAGTTCTTTATAATGAAGTAGTGATTTGTATTCGTGAAAATAGTACTGAAGTTTTCTAAAATTGAAAAAGGCAAACTTATCGAAAGGTAAGGACGCAAAGCTACGAGTCTAAAATCCTTCTGGATAATGATAGTCGGGTTGCCAGAAATAACCACCAACGATTATTTGGCTATCCCTGTCTATTCCTGGGATAGCTTTATTTATTTTGGACTTCTTGGAAAAAAGATGAAAACATGGATATAAGGAAAAGGAGAATAGATATGATTGTAGTAGACAAAAAGAAGTATAAAATGGCGATTAATGAAGGCTCGAAAGAAATCCATGTACAGGTTCATGGATTGATGAGAGAGGAAGACGCAGAGGAATATATGGTGGATTTGCAAGAGACGATTAATAAAGTGTCAAGACGAGATTATACCTTTGTTGTGGATGCTACTCACCAAACACCAGTCCCATCAAAAGTTGTACCACAATTGGAACAAACGATGCAATTTTACTCTGGCTTAGGTTTTAAGGAAGTTCTTGTTGTAAAGCCTTCTTCTAAAATTGCCCAAGTGCAAATTAGAAATGCCTTAGAAAGAATTGAGTTCGCAGGTAAAATTATTGATCAAGTATCTCACTCTATGTAAGTTAGGTATAAATTATTTTAAGAGAGTTATATATTTTAATTGAAAAGGGAGTCATCAAGTGCAACAAGTACAAACGTTATATACATATGAAATTCTATCAAAAGGACAAACGGCTTTGATTGAAAAGGCAGCTGACTGTCTTGCAAGCTCATTTATAGGATTGAATATAGCAGGGAAGTTGGTTCAAGAGCCAATGGTAGGTCTTTTAAATATAGATTATGAAGATTTTTATCAGTTTACGAAAGAATATATAGAATCTACTGTGGAGCAAGGATATTGTGCAGTCGCTTTAGATAGTAATCAACAGGTTGTTGGTGTTCTAGCTGGAGATATAAATGCGCCAGAGATTATTGGAGAAGATGTGTTTGAAGGTTCTTTTTCTGATATGAATGTTATTCTACATGTTTTAGAAGATGTAGATAAACGTTTCCTAGCAGATTATAAAGAACGAAATGGAAGAGAGCTAAAGGATGGAGAAATATTGCATTTATTCATGTTAGGTGTAACTGCCGAACAGGAACGTCACGATGTTATTAAGCAATTAGGAAGCACACTAATAACGAAAGCCTCTTCACAAGGATTGAAGGCTGTTTTAGCAGAAGCGACAAATCCTAAATCTATACGTGTGATGGAGAAATATTACGAGATGGAAAAATATAAAGATGTAGAAGGAAATTATATTGTTCATAAATATCAAGAGAATAGTAGATTAAAAGATATTCCTACAACGATTGCTGACGGCACTTATATAATTATTAAAGAAATTTAAACTTTCAGCAGTCTAATTAAATTTTATAAATAGGAGAGTTATTTATTATGGAGGCTATATTATTAGCTATTATTGTTATCTTATTGGGAACAACAGTGTATTTTGCTTACCGATATTTTTCGCTGAAACATCATCCATCTATTAACAAAGAAATAATAAACGGGATGAAAGAAATAGCTGCAGGAAATAGAAGTGGCAAAGTAGATGGGACAAGTTCTTATCATATTACATTTAATGAACTAATTGCGTTTTTAGATCGTGTAAGGGAAAAGTTTTTTTCTTTTTCAAAAAATGTCCATACAAAAGGAGAAAATCTAGCTGGAATTGGTGAAAATGCTATGGAGAAAGCTGATATTGTCCGAGCAGCAATCGATGAGGTAGGTAGAGGATTACAAAAACAATTAGTAGCAACAGAGGAAAGCGCCCTATCAATGGAAGAAATGGCCCAGGCCATCGAAGATTTATCGATAAGGTCCAATCAAATTTCGGAACAGTCTAATACTACTTTAGAATTGACGCAAGAAGGAAATGTAAAGCTTAAGGACTCTTTAGAAAAAATGGAGCAATTTAACCAAACAATCAATACAACCTTTCATGCCATTAATAAGCTTGGAGAAAAGTCTCAAGAAATTGGTACAATTGTAAAGGTAATTACAGGAATATCTGAGCAAATTAACTTATTGGCATTGAATGCGGCAATAGAAGCAGCTCGTGCGGGGGAACATGGTAAAGGTTTTGCAGTCGTAGCTGATGAGGTGCGAAAACTGGCTGAACAGTCCCGTCAATCATCTTCTGAAGTATCAAATATTGTAAGAAATATCCAAGAGGAAACAGGGATAGTTGTGAATTCAATGCAGCAGGGTACAGAAGAGTTTAAAGACACGAACACGAATATTTTAGAAGTTGGTACGATGTTCGAACAAATTCTCTCTACTACAAAGGTCATTGCTGAAAATAATGAAAATTCTTCTGCGAGCACAGAAGAATTATCCTCGGCTTCTCAACAAATCATGACAACGATTGTTCAGATAGCGGCTATTTCGCGAGAATCTGTTGAAATGTTTGAGGAATTAATCGGGATTAGTGATGGAGAGCTACAAACGATTCAAAAACTAGTTCAGGAAGCGGAGAATCTTTTGGAATTGAAAAATGATGTAGACAAACTACTTTCTACGTGGAATCAGGGTGTTGAAACAGAAGTGGGTCAACAAATTGAAGGTAAGGGTAGTGTAGCCAGTTAAGTTGGAAACTGCTTCTCATAGGTGATTAAACTTGTGAGAAGCTTTCATTTGTAGATTAATTGAAATAATTTATTTTAATAAAGTATTTTGTAATATTCCTTCGAAAATAGCAAACTCATTGAAAGATGAGGACGCAAAGCTGCGGGCCTAAAGAAGTACTTCTATGGTAGCCGGGTTGCCGAAAAGGTTGGATAGTTACTAATCAAGCAATATATTGCTTTTTTACGTCCTCCTTGGTGTGGACTTTTTTTATTTGGATTTGTCTATCGTAGCAGAAGGATAGTATTCAAAAGGAAAGGGAGTAGAAATGGCACAACAAGAGCAATGGAAATCAAAAATAGGATTTGTTTTAGCTGCAGCTGGATCAGCGATAGGATTAGGAGCTATATGGAAATTCCCTTATGTAGCTGGAACAGGTGGCGGCGGAGCCTTTCTCTTATTATTTTTAGTTTTTACATTAGTATTGGGAATGCCCTTATTATTAGGAGAATTTATGATTGGGAGAATGGGACAAAGTAATCCGGTTCAAACATATGGCAAGCTAGCATTAAATCCAAAGTGGAACTTTATCGGGAAACTCGGTGTTTTTACAAGCTTTTTACTGCTATCATTTTATAGCGTTGTTGGTGGCTGGATTATTTTATACATTGTGAAGCTTTTGAGCGGTGGATTAGCTGGATTGACTCAGGATCAATATGGAGAGCTTTTTGGCGACATTATTTCTAACCCATATCCGACTATTGCGGCACAGCTTGTATTTATGCTTGTCACAATCCTTGTCGTTGCTCAAGGGATTCAAAAAGGGATTGAGTTAGCAAGTAAAGTGATGATGCCAGCGTTATTGCTTTTGTTTTTAATACTAGTGATTCGTTCTTTAAGCTTGGATGGAGCAATGGAGGGTGTGAAATTTTTACTTGTACCAGATTTTTCAAAGCTGACATCTGAGAGTATCCTATTTGCCCTTGGGCAAGCATTTTTCACATTATCTTTAGGTGTTTCGGTTATGCTTACATATGCTTCTTATTTACCTAAAACACAAAATCTACCTCAATCAGCTATTTCTATTATTATCTTAAATATTGTTATAGCTTTATTAGCGGGATTAGCTATTTTTCCAGGTGTTTTCTCCTTTGGCATGGAACCGAATGCAGGGCCGGTTTTAATATTCTCGGTTTTACCTGCAGTGTTTGCCCATATGCCTTTTGGGATGCTTTTCTTCTTGGCATTTTTACTATTATTCTTATTTGCCGCTTTCACTTCAGCATTCTCTATGATTGAAATTATAGTATCAGCAGTTACGAAAAATGATGCAAGTAAACGGAAGAAAAGTACATGGATAATTGGGATGCTGATTTTTATTGTTGGTGTTCCATCCTGTCTATCTTATGGTGTACTTGCAGATGTCCATCTTTTTAATAAGACTATTTTTGATTTGATGGATTACACGGTTAGTAATATTTTAATGCCATTAGGTGCCTTATTAATCGCGATTTTTGTATCGCGAAAAATTCCAAGAGAAGATTTATTTGCGGAATTAAAGCAAGGATCGAATGTAAGATACACATTCTTTTCCATTTGTTATTTTCTGTTGAAGTACATCGTTCCCATTGCGATTATTGTCGTTTTCTTAGATGCGGCAGGATTATCAGATTGGATTATAGCTTTGTTTAAATAAAAGCTACTTCTAGCAAGAACATCACGGAGGTCAAATAATGAAGGAAATACAACAATTATTCCCAAGCATGGACGGGAACAACTTTCAAAGAGAGGAATTATTGTCCTACTTTAAAACCATTTTAACGAAAATAGATGAATTAAAGGATCCTAACAAACTAACTCTAGGAGAAATGCCAGAATACACAGAGGACTACTATAATCGTGTTATTGAAAAGGCAGATGTTCCGAAAATGGGTGTATCCATGGAGGAAGTGATGCAGAAGCTTCTAAAATTAGTGGAAGGACATCGATATGTAAATCGAAACTATGTAGCCAATGCGGCGCCCCTTCCGAATATTGCTAGTATCATTGGGAATTTAGTTATGGTGCTTGTCAATGGGAACAACCTTTGGGATGTAGAAGGTCCGGCGGCCGCTACAGCGGAGGTCGAAATAACAAGTATGCTGTCCAAGCTAATTGGCTATGATGAAAATCTAAGTGCTGGATATACAACTTGGGGAGGACAAGGAGCGGTGTTTAATTCTTTACGCCTTGCAATTGCCCGTTATGCACCTTCCTCTAATCAAAAGGGGATTCCGAAAAATCTTTATTGCTTCTGTTCAGAGTTATCCCACTACAGCTTGTATAAATCTGTAGAAGCAACGGGGATTGGGGTAGAAAACATGATTCGTGTGAAGGTGAATCAGGATCATTCTATGAATCTCCAAGATTTAAAAGAAAAAATGGAGCAGGTAATTTCAAAAGGCGGTGTTCCACTTTATATACTTGCAACAATGGGAACAACTGATACATTTGGGATTGATGATATAGAGGCCATGAAGCATCTAGCGGAAGAGCTAGAGCGCAAGCATGGTCTTAGCCCCATCTATATTCATGCCGACTCAGCAATGGGAGGATTGTACACCTTCTTTAATGCGTACGGCTTTGATAATAACCCACTTCAATTGGAAGACAATGTTAAGGTAGTATTGAAATCCTACCAGCAGAAGTTTAAGCAGATCAAGCTTGCAGATAGTATGGTCTTTGATTTTCATAAGCTAGGTCAAACTCCGTATATTACGAGTTTATTTTTAATTAAAAATAGAGAGAATCTGAAGTATGTTGATTTAGACGAAGAGGAAACTCCGTATGTTGGGAATCGTGGCTATGGAAGCTATCATACAGGCTACACATTAGAATGTTCGCGAATGGGAAGTGCTCTTTCCATCTATGCATCTTTATTAGCATTTGGGATGGAAGGGTATCAAAAGCTTCTAGCCAACTATCTTCGCGTTAATATGAAATTTAGAGAGACGTTAACAAGGGAAATTTCAAATGTGGCAATTACGAATGAAGTTTCGCCGATTACAACATTCCGCTTTTATCCTGAAACTTCTAAATGGAAGGATGAATCAGGTGGACTTTTAACAGTGGAAGAAATAAATGAAATTAATCAATTTAATGACGAGTTTGCCGAAATAATTGGTGCTGAACGAGATACCGTCTTCTTTGGAAATACAAAAAAACAGCGTCTTGTAGAAGCAGCCGATTCCAATAAGCGAGTATCTATATATGCACATAAGTTTTTCACAATCTCTCCTTATTCAACGATGGAAGAGGTAGATCGTTATGTTGAATTTTTAAGAGAGCATATTGAATTTTTCTTGAAAATGAAAAAGGTAGTTGTTTATTAAAAGGGAATATAAGAATTGTTCTTGAATATAAAGTTAGATTTAAATCCCTCTGCCATAGCAGGAGGATTTTTTACATTGTGAAAAATTTGCTTCTTTTCCGCTGTAAATATCTAGATTTAAAAAATGCTGTAAATAATCATTCTCATAATTAGTCGTGCATTTTAACGTAATGTAAAAAGTTTACTTTCACTTTACAAAAGATATCGTTTTTATTGATAAATCAAACATCTCTCAAAAAATCTCCTGCGCCTTATTAATAATAATTTTACATTACTCCCCAAAGTACCTTTATATTTATTTTCTAGAATTTAATTATAGAAGAAACAACATTGTTAATAATTCTATCAAAGGAGTGAGGGAGTTTTATGCATTTTGCTTCAACGTTAGCTTGGGCTTATCCAGTAGACGAAGTGGTACAGATTGCCAAAAAGAATGAATTATCAGGATTGGAGGTTTGGGCAGAGCAGGTATGGTTTCACGGAACAAATCCAGAAAAAATCCGTAAAGCGAATCTAGATCAGTCTATCAACCTGACTATGCATGCCGCAAGCTGGGACTTGAACATTTGCTCTATAGAAAAAGAAATAAGAGAAAGCTCTGTAAGGCAAATTCAACATTCCATTAAGCTAGCAGATGAGATAGGTGCAGACTCTATTACATTCCACCCAGGGAGGCTGACTCTTCCCCAAATGAAACAGGAAATATATGAGACTTTAATGATGGAATCTATTTTTACTTTAATAGAAACAGCGAAGCAGTATAAGAAAACCCTTAGCATAGAATTAATGGAGGTAAAAGCAAAGGAATTTGTGACAAGCCCTAATACGATGAATCGATTGATTGCAAGCTTTATACCGGAACTGAAAACAACCTTTGATGTTGCTCATATTTCGGAGGGAGCTCCCGGGCGTGCCTTTGCCGACTTAATAAATGTGGACAAAATTCATGTTAGTGATAATACCGAAAGTCAGCTACATGTTCCCCTTGGTACTGGCATACTAGATCGTAATATGCTGAGAGAGTTTTTTGCTATCACATCTCTCCCCGTAGTGGTCGAAGGTTTCGATGCATCGGAAAATCTAAATTGGTGGAAGCATAATCTTCACTATTTAAAAAGCCTGGAAATACAGAAGGAGGTGCCTCAATGAAGATTCTAGTGACAAACGATGATGGCATTTTTGCTCCTGGTCTTCAGGCGCTGGTTGAAGTGTTGCAGCATTTTGCTGATGTATATGTGGTCTGTCCAGATCAGGAAAGAAGCGCAGTCAGTCATTCGATTACGTTGAGAGTGCCTTTAAAGGCAAAGCCACTTCCCCTATTTCCTGGTGTAAAAGGTTGTTGGGCAGTTAATGGAACACCAGCAGATTGTGTGAAGCTGGGGATGGAAGTATTAATGAAACAGCAGCCTGACTTTGTTATTTCCGGAATAAATCTTGGACCAAATCTAGGTCGTGACCTTTATTACTCAGGAACAATGGCTGGGGCTATAGAAGGATTACTTTACGGCATTCCTGCTGTGGCAGTATCATTAAATGCCTTTTCTGACAAGGACATTAATTATGAAAAGGTAAAAAGGCTATTTTATCCTCTTATGGAGGTGCTTCTACAGAACAAGATTCCAAAGGGGGTTTTCTTGAACGTAAATCTACCTTATTTATCAAGGGAAATGTGTAAGGGAGTCCGCATTATTCCACTTGATATGAAAGTTGCCCGCTATTCCTATGTAGGCTTAAATGATCCACATGGACAAGTCTATTACTGGTTGAAGGATCAGCTACATAATATGAAAGATTTTGAGACAGATAGTGATTACTTTTTACTAAGAAACGGGTTTGTCACTGTATCACCGATTGAGTTTAGAACGTTTCATAAAAGAAAACAAGAACAAATTGAAAGATGGTTTGCCCATTTAAATTTTACTAGTACAGATGAGGAGGAAATAGATTATGCGTAAATGGATGCTTGTTTTAATAATTGGAATCTTGATGGCCTTTGCTGCAGGGTGCGGTAGTAAGGAAAGCCGTGAGACAAGTAATGCTTCAGAAGATACGGATACTACAGACGCAAAGGTAGAGGGCACTCTCCATTTTTATACTTCTCAGCCGGATGCAGATGCTGCCAAATTGGTAGAAGAATTTCAAGCTAAATATCCTGATGTAAAGGTAGAAACCTTTCGCTCAGGTACGGAAGAAGTAATCTCAAAAATTAAAGCGGAAAAAATGGCTGGGAAGATTCAGGCAGATGTACTGTTGGTTGCGGATGCAGTAACATTTGAAAGCTTAAAGGAAGAAGATATGCTTCAAGCATATGAAACAGAAGAAGCTGCTGAAATCCCTTCCGACCTTATTGACCCAGATTATACTTACTTTGGAACAAAGGTTATGGCAACCGGCTTAGTTGTAAATACCGAAAATGTAAAAGATATGCCTACGAGCTGGAATGTACTGACTTCTAAAGAGGCAAAAGGGAAAATTATTATGCCAAGTCCGTTATACTCAGGTGCTGCTGCTTATAATTTAGGCGTGTTTACGCGTCAAGATACATTTGGCTGGGATTTCTACAACAATATTGCTGCAAACGATGTAACGGTAACTAAAGGAAATGGAGATGTACTTAAAGGAGTTGCTGGTGGAGAAGCAGACTATGGAATGATTGTTGATTATCTTGTTACACGTGCTAAGGCAGAAGGATCTCCAGTTGAACTTGTTTATCCTGATGAGGGTGTGCCAGTTATTACGGAACCAATTGGAATCATGAAGGATGCTCAAAATCTAGAGGCAGCAAAGGCTTTTGTTGACTTTGTTCTTTCTGAAGAGGGGCAAAAGCTTGCTTCAGAGCTTGGCTATACTCCAATTCGCAAAGGGGTAGAAGCTCCTGAAGGACTAAAAACGATTGATGAAATAAAGGTCATTTCGGCAAATGTTCAGGAATTGTATAAGACAAGAGATGCTGATAAAAAGGAATTTGAAACAGTTATCAGCGAATAGAACACTTTTTAAGAAGGAGTGGACAGAATGAACTCACAAGTTCAGAGTTCAGAAAGGAAAACGGACGCTTTATCTCCGTTCTCCTTTTCTTATTTTACCCGTAATTGGTGGGGCGTTTCCGGTTTTCTGTTGCTTATCTTTGTATTTTTACTTCCTGTTTGTCGTCTTGTTTGGCTGAGTGTAGCCAATGGAGAAGAAGTTGGTCTTATGCTTTATCAGGAAGTACTGTTAGAAAAGGCAACATGGAGGACGATTCAAAATACGATTATTATTACAATTGCCAGTACATTGCTTTCCTTAGTTTTAGGAGTAGGGCTTGCCTTTACAATGGCTTATGTAAATATCCGGGCAAAAAAATGGCTGCAACTGCTTATCTTTTTACCGTTTTTAATCCCCTCCTATATATCAACACTTGCTTGGGTTCAGTTTTTTGGAGGAAATGGTCCCATTCAGTTTCTATTTAATGAATCTGTTAATTTGTACAGCATGGGAGGAATCATTTTTGTACTTGGGCTTTCTCATTATCCTCTTGTTTATTTGATGAGTGTGGAGGTATTTCGTCGTATTCCAAGAGAACTCAAATATGCTGCTAGCACTTCCGGAGCATCTGGTCGAGTTGTTTTTCGAAAAGTTATTCTTCCAATGGCACTGCCAGGAATCGCTAGTGGTGGTATTCTTGCTTTTCTATCTAATATTGATAACTTTGGCATTCCAGCTTTCCTTGGTATTCCTGCAAATATTCGCGTATTAAGTACGTATATTTATGAACAAATCATTGGATATGGACCATCTGCCTTTTCCAGAGCAGCTGTACTTTCGGTTATTCTTGGCGTGATTGCGTTAATTGGTACTGTAGTTCAGTGGGCAATAATTAGAAAAAGCAATGTAAGTGAAACAACTGCAAGAGATACAGAGCCAAGATATTATCTCACGAGAGGCTGGAGGAATGTAGCAGAGCTGGCATTATGGGTCTTCTTATTGCTCACAACCCTTGTGCCGTTGATTGTTATGGCTTCTACCTCCTTTATCAGGGCATATGGATTATCGCTTTCATGGGAAAATCTTTCTTTGAAAAATTACCGCTACCTGCTATTTGAAGATGCTAAAACCGGTTCAGCAATAGGAAATAGTGTAACCCTCGCACTTGCTACTATGTTGATCTGTATGGTTATCGGAACAGCGATTGCCTATATTCGCTTTAAAAAGCCATCCTTTTTTGTGAAGGCTTCGGAAATCATTGTCACCATTCCGTATGCTTTGCCAGGAACGGTATTTGCTTTGGCTATTATTTTAATGTGGCTTCAGCCGTTCCCAGGCTTTCAACCAGGAGTTTATGGAACGATATGGATTTTACTGATTGCTTATATAACCCGTTTTACCGTGCTGCAAATGCGAGGAAGTCTGACTGCCTTTTCGCAAATAGATCCTTCTATGGAGGAAGCAGCAAGAACTTCTGGAGCAAGGGCCTATGTTAAATGGAAAAGCATTCTTTTTCCGCTGCTTTTGCCGGGAGTATTAAGTGGTGCCGCTCTGGTGTTTTTGACTGCCCTTACGGAGCTTACTGTTTCAAGTCTTTTATGGTCAAGTGGTTCGGAAACGATTGGTGTTGTCATCTTTAGTTTTGAGCAAGCTGGATACTCCACTTATTCCACTGCATTTTCAACATTAATCGTAACAGCTGTAATAACAATGGGGATTCTGTTTGTTCTATTTGAAAAAATATGGAAGAAGAAGGTGATGAAGAGTGATTCGAATTGATGGGTTAAAAAAGAATTATGGCAATTATACAGCTCTAGAGAATATTGATTTGGAACTATTGAACGGAGAATTTATCGCTATTCTTGGTCCTTCTGGATGCGGGAAGACGACATTGCTACGGCTTTTGGCAGGATTTATGAAACCAACAGAAGGAACAATCTCCATAGACGATGAAATAGCAGCAAGCTCCAGTAAACTCGTGCCACCCGAAAAACGAAATATTAGTATGGTGTTTCAATCCTTTGCATTATGGCCACATATGACAGTAGAAGAGCATATTCGATTTCCGCTTAAGCATCATCGATTTGGCAAAACAAATGCCAAGGAGGAGCAGGCAAAAAGGGTCTCTGATGCATTGGCATTGGTCGGCCTTTCTCATTTGAAAGATCGTTATCCTGCTGAACTTTCCGGTGGGCAAAAACAACGTGTTGCATTAGCTCGGGCAATCGTTCCAAAGCCATCTCTTCTCTTGATGGATGAGCCGTTAAGTGCGCTTGATGCAGAGCTTCGCATGGAAATGAGAAGAGAGATTGGCGCGATTCACCGAAAAATGGGTACAACGATTATCTATGTCACCCATGATCAAGGGGAAGCATTGGCGATGGCTGATAGAATTGTTGTGATGAATCATGGGAAGATAGAGCAGATAGGTACACCTGAAAGTATTTATAACGCTCCGGAGTCTGTATTTGTGTCCACTTTTGTTGGGAAAAGCAATCTAATAAAAGGGGAGTGGGTGGATGAGGATAGATTTATTCCAGCTGATTTCCCTGCTGTTTCTTGGTCAGACATAGGCATTTCAAAGGAATTAAAAGCTCAAAATCTTTATCCTGTTCGCCCGGAGCAATGGAAGCTTGGGGAGGTGGAGCAGAATCAGATGATAGGAATTGTTCAATTTGCCCAGTTCCAAGGGAATGAAATTCATTATAGTATTCAATCAGGTGAAGAGACGATTAATGTTTATGCTTCTGTTTTTGAAAAAAGGTTTCTACCAGGTGACTCTGTTTCATTAAAAATATATACTGGCACAGCCCAAAAAGCTGTTTTAGTAGGTAGCAGGTAGGGAGGAAATAGAATGATTGATTTACATATTCACTCTGAATACTCAGATGGTGCCTGGACCCCTCGTGAGATAGTAGAAGATAGTATAAAAAAGGGAATAAAAATCATTTCGATTACCGATCATGATGTTTTAGTTGGATATGAAGAGGCAATATCCCATAATGTTAATAGCTTGAAAATTATTCCGGGCATTGAACTAAATACAGATGGTCTTTTAGGAGAACTTCATATTTTAGGCTACAACTTTGATCCAGAGAATCCAAGCTTAAGAGAACATGTCTCTTGGAGAGTGGCAGATCGGTTGCAATGGGGAAAAAGAATTGTAGCAAAATTAAAGACGCTTGGATTTAACATTTCTTTTGAAAATTGCCTTGCACGTGTGGGAAAGGGAGTTCTTGTTAGAACACATATTGCAGATGAGTTAGTGGAAGCAGGATACTTTCACAGCAGTAAACAGGCGTATGAAGAACTTTTAAAAAAGGGGAAACCTGGCTTTGAGGAAAGAGGGAGTTTTTCCGCAGTGGATGCCATTAAGCTAATCCATGAGGCTGGTGGTCTTGCCTTTCTTGCTCATCCTGGAATTTATAAGCATGAATTTAATGTTCAGCACTTGATCGATTCTGGATTGGATGGAATCGAAGTCTATCACTCCAAACATTCTAAGGAGGATCAAGACTGTTGGAGAAAATTAGCGGTCGAAAGGAATCTTCTTATTTCTGGAGGAAGTGATTTTCATGGTCCAGAATCACGAAATCCTTTTCCGATTGGGAGTGTGGAGATAGAAGATCCTCAGATTCTAGCGTGGTTTGGTAATATGGTTCCTTAGCATCTAGATAAATTATAGTGTTGTTTATAGAGAAATTTAATTGCATTTTAGTGAAGCTTTGCTTTAAATAAAAGTAAAGCTTTTTACGTTTTTTAGGAAGAACACTTTTGGAAAATTCTATTTGCATTTGCAATAATTTATAGAAAAGGAACGGTGGACAAATGGCATTATTAAAACTAAATCAACTAAAAAAAGAACTAAAACAGTTGGAACAAAATGAATTAATTCAGTTAATTTCAGAGATGTATAAAATTAATAAAGATGTTCAGCAGTATTTGTCCAATAAGTTTATAGGAGAAGAAGCCATTAAAGACTTGTATGAGAGAACCAAAAAGATAGTGAGAGATGAATTCTTTCCAGAGCGCGGTTTTGCGAAAATGCGATTGGGAGTAGCAAGAGATGCGATTTCAAATTTTAAGAAACTTTCCTCTGATGATGGTAAAACAATAGATTTGATGTTGTACTTTGTTGAAACTGGAACAGAATTTACCAATACATATGGTGATATAGAGGAAAAATTCTATAATAGTATGGTTTCAATGTATAACAAAGTAGTGAATGAATGCAATAAGAGCGAGGAATTTTACAACATTTTTAAAGATCGTCTTTATTTGATTGTCAGTGAAACAGATGGAATTGGATGGGGTTATCATGATGATATTTGTGCTATTTATTATTCTTTAGATTGGCTGGAAGAAGATGAATGAGATGGAATAAGAAAAAGTAATCTATTTAAAAGGCTGTTTTCGTAAAGTTTGTTACTATGAATCCACTTTGCTTACCATATGGAGTCAAAAGTTCAGCATTTCTATTTAATTTGTTATTTCTAAGAAAAAGAAACACTCTTTTAGAAAACAGCCATTTAAAAAGAATTGCTTATTTTTGAATAAAATATTTAGAAAGTTGCCGCTATGTTTAAAGTGAAGTGGCAACTTTAAACATCTTTATATCAAGTAACCATTTCAGTAACACTAGTTACGTGAAATATTCTAGTTTAGCATCAGGAAAGAATTTTTTCATATAGGAATGAAGATGATCTTTAATATCTTCTTCTTCCTCTTTTTGATAAATATATTTTCCAATCCCGTATTTACCCCATTTATACCTTCGTTTATCTTCATCTAGCTCTAATTTTGTCATCGGATAATTTTTTTGAATGACTCTTTTGGCTGGTTTTGTAAAACGGTGCTGGATAAACTCGAATGTTAAATCTTTTTTTGCTTCGGCAGGCAACTCAGCATCTAGTCGTTCGAACATGTGAAGATATCCTTCTTCCCAGCCTTCATGGAGATAAATTGGTGCCACAATAAATCCAAGGGGATATCCAGCTCTTGCGACTTTTCCAGCAGCTTCGATTCTTTTTACTAGAGGAGAGGTCCCAGGCTCGAAATGCTTGATGACATAATCAGCATTTACACTAAAACGAAAGCGGGTTTTTCCATTATGTTTGGCATCAAGTAAGTGATCAACATGATGAAACTTTGTTACGAACCTCAATTTTCCGTACTCTGATTGTCCAAAATACTCAATCGCACGTTTAAGGGTATGGGTTAAATGATCAATGCCGACAATATCGGATGTACAGGATGCTTCGAATCGAGTAAATTCTGGAGCGCGCTCTTGCATGTATTTATCGGCAGCTTCTAAAATTTCGTCAACATTTACATAGGTACGGATGTAAGGTTTACTTCCCATCGTTGTTTGCAAATAGCAATAGTGACAATGTCCCATACAGCCGGTTGCAAAAGGAATGGCGTATTCAGCAGAAGGCTTGGAGGTGTCAAATTTGAGCGTCTTGCGAATACCGACAACAAGGGTTGATTTTGCTACCCGGTAACGCTGGAAATCATTGTCTCCAGGAAGGTTTCTAACTTGATTATGGGAAGTAGTGTGCCGAATTTCTACATTCATTTTTTCAAACTTTTCGAGCAGTTCTTTTCCTAATGGATACTCTAATGCTTCTGGTTCAAAATAGACCAGCTTTGGAGTGAAGGGCTTAATCATTCCAATCTCCCTTCCGAATCATCTCCATAATAGTAAGAATAAGCTTGTTGAGCTTCTTCTTCTGTCGTGTATACCGCGACTTCGTTTGAGAGAGGATAGTAATTTTCATATAAAAATAAAGATAATTGATTGGAATCGTCAGGATTTTTAACTATAGCTGCAGCTTGAATATTAGCTACATCTTGGGTATGTGGGTTTCTATAAAATACATAGACGATGTCTCCGGCTTGAAAAGTTTGGTTTTCGCTATACAGTGTCATTCACTCACTTTCTACATTCAATCTATTAAGATTTTTCACCTTGGATTCTTTAATTATGTATTACTTTTTTTGGAAGTGATGGGAAGTGAAATCCGCTTATAATCGTTCTATTTTTGCTCATAATAATGCTGATGTACACTATGACAAAAAGGAGCGTTTAAGAAATGGAAGCTAGAAATTCAATCGAAACTACACTGTTAACGTATAAAAAAGGGCTTGGTGATTTTACTGGGAAGATGCCTGAATTTGCAAGTAGATTTAATGCTTTTACAGAAGCATGTTTTGGAGAAGGAGCTTTATCTCAAAAACAAAAGCAATTAATTGCTTTAGGAATCAGCCTTTATTCGCAGGATGAGTACTGTATTATTTATCATACAAAGGGATGTTTGGATCAAGGCTGTTCCGAACAGGAAATCTTAGAAGCTGTGGGCGTAACTGCTGCATTTGGAGGCGGAGCAACTATGAGTCAAGGGGTTACACTAGTTCAAGAATGCATTCAGGAATTAAATCGATTAGAGCACTAATAGAAGTAGAAAATTAACAATAAAATAGGAGCAGAACAGAATATGACAAATCAAGACATAAAAAATCAGGCTATTAAAATTATCTCAGGTCATAGGACAGGAATACTTTCATCTGTTGAAAATAATAAACCCCACTCACGATATATGACATATTACAATGATGATTTAACATTATATACACCAACTCAAATGGACACAGAAAAGATAGAGGAAATCGAAAAAAATCCGTACGTTTCTGTATTGTTAGGATATGAAGAAAAGGGACAAAGTGATACGTATATTGAAATAACTGGGAAGTCTGCTATTAACAATACAGAAACATTAAAAAAACAGTTTTGGGATGACTCTTTTCAAGAATGGTTTGAAGGGCCTGAAGATCCAAACTATGTATATCTCCAAATAACTCCTGAAGTGGTTCGGATTTTAAATATGCACGGTGAACCGCCCCAAGAGTTATTGTTAGAAAATGAATGAATCACTCAACAGACTCTTCTTTCCTTTTATTTTAGTCGGAAAGAAGAGCCATCCATAATCTCCACGTCCCCTCGTAATTTAACTTCTTCCATAAGTTTAAAAAGTGCCACATCCTTCTTTTTCGCTTCAATCATACAGTCGATTTGGCTTACACTTCCGTTAATCTTTTTTAGAAAATTGAAGAACATATTTATATCGATATAATCGGCATGGTACCGAAAAAGTTTATCACTTTTTGGGCTCGAAATATGCATTTTAATGGGGAGAGGAGAATCTCTCCATGTTTGGATGACCCGGTCCCAGTTACTTTCCCAATGGGGATTATTAGAATGGTGAGCAAGATGGTGGTGATAATCAAATACAAGCGGAATTCCTAATTTTTCACATAAGTAAAGTGTATTCTCAAAAGTGAAGGAGGTATCATCATTTTCAAGCATAATCATGGTTTGAAGTGATCTTGGGACAAGCATCCAATTTTCGATAAAGCGTTCTAAAGACTCTTCTGTGTCCTTGTAATTTCCTCCAACATGCATGACACATCGATGCATTGTATCTATGCCCATCCCTTTTAATAATAAATAGTGCAATTTTAACGTTTTAATCGAGTTTTTCAAAATATGCTTCTGAGGCGAATTAAGGAGAACAAAGTGATCAGGATGAAAATCGATTCTCATTTTGTGTTTTCTTGCAAATGCCCCCAATTCTCCTATAGGTTCCTTTAGTGGTTTCATATAATCCCAATCAAGAAGTTCCTCATGGTTTGCCAACGGAATAAGCCTTGAAGTTAAACGATAAAAATGTATATCGGAAGCTGCAGTGTGCCTTAAGAGGCGAAGGGTATTCTGGAGGTTTTGTAAGGCAATCCGTTCTAACTTACGGAGTGCTGCTTCCCGATCCTCGATTTTCTGAAATTGAGTATATGTCATTGTTTTTGATGGGGATGAATTTTTTACAATCATGCTCATCGCAACGTATCCAAGTCGGACAATGGTCAATAGATGTCACCTCTTAATATATAATTCAAAAGTCATTCCTACCATTCTATCGTTCCACCAGAAGTCTGTTTTACTCCTCTAATAGATGCGATGTCCTCAATCAGCTTCAACATGGCAAGGTTTTTTTGTTTTGCTTCTATCATAATGTCAAAATCCTGTTTAAGATTTTTTGCCATTTTTAAAAAGGGGAGTACAAAGTCAATGGAAACAAAGTCAGCATGAGAACGAAAGGCTTGGATCGATTTTGGTGAAGAAATATGTACTTTAGGGACCATTTTTTTGTTATTCCATGTGTTAAAAATTCTTTCTAAATAAAGAGATAAATCTATATCCTCGTTATTTGCCATATGATGATGATAATCAAGAATCATCGGAATGTTTTCTTGTTCACAAGTTATCAGTGTTTCTTTCACGTTATACGTTTTATCGTCATTTTCAAGCGTCATTTGATTTTTGATTTCTACAGGCAATTGTTTTATATTCTGATGAAATCGACGTAAAGAAGTATTTTTATCTCCATATGCCCCACCAATATGAATATTAATGATACTAGTATCGAGTACATCCATGGCTTTTAGCATTTTATAATGAAATTCCATATCCTTTACAGCATTTATGGTTACTTCTTCTCTAGGGCTAGTAAAAAGTGTAAATTGATTGGGATGAAAACTAACCCGAAGTTTAAATTGTCTAATTAATTGGCCAAGTTCTCTCCATTGCTCTTTAAAGGGAGTAATGAAATCCCATTCTAACTCTGGATGAGTTGCTAATGGCACTAACGAACTGGATAACCGATACAATGAAATCTCATTGGCGGCATTATAGTAGAGAATTCTTTTCGTATTTTTTAAATTTTGAGCCGTAACAGCAAGTAGCTTTTCTGTGGCTTCCTGTTTAGGAAGGGCTGAATATCGAGAGAAGGTTAAAGCCTTTGAAGGACTTGCATCCCATAATCCTAATGCATTTGCCACATAGCCAAAGCGAATCTTCATCTGTTTAGTTCCTTTCCATAGAGTCCAGCAGTGTATCTTTTTATATTGCCATATCTTCTGGAACTCTATGTGCTGTTTTACTAAGTTAATAATGCATTTCATTAAAAAAATCCTGAGATTGTGTCTTTCCTATACCACTCATTCTTTCGGCCGAACCCATACTTTTGAAAAATCTACATAGCCAAAATGGCTAATTTTAATATTGCTTATATCGGTTGAAAATGGAATATATCGCTTTTGATAATAAAGTGGAATCATAATCGATTGATTAATCAATTTTTTTTCGATTTCTAGGTTTAAAGCTGTCCATTGTTCAAATGGTGTATCCTTATATTTTCCCATTAAGTTTGTAAGTGTTCCATTGTTTGCTATCATTTGGGAAAGAGGAGAAAACCCATTCATTAAAAAATAGTAAAAGGAAAAATCTTGATTGAATTCAAAAACTTCTCCATGTACGAAAAGATCTACATCTAATGTCTTAGGATGCTTTGTTAATATATCAGCAAAGGAAAACCATTGAATATCTATAGGGATTTTTTCTTTTGCGAATATTTCTGCAAGCCATTGTGTGGTATTAGCAGTATGTCTAGCACCTCTTATCACAATGGGTTTAGAAAATGTTGGCCGTTCTACTTCAGAAATAGTCAGCTGTTGATTTTGACCGACTATTATACTCTTATCATTCGGTATTAGTCTTGAACTTAGGTCACCAATTGTGTGACGATTTTTAGCGATAATCCAATGGAGGTAATCTCTTACTCGCTTCTGTCTAATAGCAGAATTTCTACAGGAGTTCATTACGATGATACCAAACCCCGAGTCGCTTTCTACTTCGATGGAGGAAGAGGTATCCTTTTCCATAGGAGAATGATAGATTCCTTTAAAATCCTCAGGAACTTGAATGAATTCTACTACATCAATTAATGGCCTCTCTCGAAAATGATCTTGAAAAGCAGTTAAAGTTGTTTTTTTATCGATGTTTTGTTGAAGGATGAAGTAACCGGTGCCCAATATTTTTTCATTCGTCTCTCTATAGATGCTTGCACACATCATACTAAGCATAGGAAGGATATAGGTGCATCCATTGGGATGGATAATATCCAGTATAAGTGGAGACTTTACTTCGATACTTTTGACAGGTGTCCATAAATCTTTGTAATAAGCATGTGTCCGAAGTTTTTCAAGGCATTCGGCCACATCATTTGCTGTCAAAACGGAACCGTCATGAAATTTAATATCCTTTTTTAAATAGAGTCTTAGTTTAGAAGTGGTGCTATCCCAACTATGGGCAATTTCAGGTAATACTTTCCCTTCTTCTGTATGAGTGACAAGCCGATTAAACACGTTTGCCACTAAATGGGCACTGAAGACATCCCCAGCTTCAAGTGGATGGGTGGAATGGAATGGATATCTTTTTGGTACGATTAATTTATCATTCGACTCTTGGACAAAGCCAAGTTTTGTATGAAATTTATTCATTAACCTCATTTTGCTGTTTGTGGACCAATTATACATTAAGTATTTGCTTGTTTGTTCTACTGGTTCCAGATCAATTCGCTTTAAAACCTCTTTTTCGTAAGAACTTTCCACCTCTTTTTTCCATACCAATGTTGAAATGTTTCCGCGTCCTCGTCCGGGTGTAAAGGATAGCCAGCCTTCCTCCATCCATTTTTTTAAATAACGTGTTGTTTGTTTCGAGCTCAATTGCAAGGTTTCAGAAATTTCCTCCATTCGAATACTGCCTGAAGGATAATATCTCCAAAGTGTAAGTAATTTGTTATCCATCCTTTTTCCTCCTAAAAGGGGACGTTGTTTTATTAATTGTCTATTTTTAGAATTATTCGTCTAGTTTAATATACAGTAATAACAAGGGGGAGACAACATGAAATGGAAGGAATTACCGAGAAATATCAAAGTTAGGATGATTACCTCTTTCTTTAATCGGGCGGTTTCATCAGCTGTTATGCCATTTATGGCTTTATTCTTTGCACAGGAATTAAACAAAATTTGGGCGGGGTTATTTTTGATTAGTACTGTGGTTATCGGATTTATGATTAATTTAGTTGGAGGATACATTTCTGACCGCTTTCCCAGAAAAAAGGTTTTAATGATAACATCCTGGCTGAATGCACTCTTCTTTTTAATCATGACGATCAGTCTATTTCCGACCAATAAAGTAATTGTCTTGTTTGCTTTGGCGTATGTTGGATTTATTATTACAAGCAGTCTAGGGAGACCTGCAATGCATGCGATTATTATTGATTCCACAACACCAGAAAATAGAAAGGCCGTTTATACACTGGATTACTGGCTAGTGAATTTATCGATGGCTATTGGGGCAGCAATTGGAGGACTTTTATATTTGAATCATCAGAAAGAATTATTCATCATGCTGACTTGTACATCTACAATGATTCCAATTGCCTATGGGATTTGGCTGCAGGACAAGTTCACAAATCAGTTACACAAAAAGCACAAGAATGTCTTGGTTGACTTAATTAGCAATTATAAAGTGGCGTTTAAAGATGTAGCCTTTGTAAAAGTGGTTGCAGGCTCCACCTTTATTTTTGCAGCTGAATTTTCATTAAATAGTTATATTGGGATTCGCCTTGCTGAAACTTTTGAAGCAGTTCGTATTGGAAGCTTTGAAATTGTTGGGGTACGAATGCTAAGTATATTAAATATAGAAAATATGCTGCTTGTAGTTTGTTTTACTTTTATTATCAATCGGTTCACAGATAAGATGAATAAAAAGAATGCTTTAATAACAGGTCTTATTCTATATGGAATTGGATATGCGACTGTTACTTCGTCAAACACGTGGTATATGCTTGTTTTATTTAATTTGATAGCAACGATAGGCGAATTAATTTATTCACCGATTCGAAATGCAGAGCAGGCGAATATGATTCCAAGCGATAAACGTGGATCTTACTCTGCTTTTTCCAACTTGTCATTTAGTGGAGCAGATTTAATTGCAAGAGCTAGTATTATTATCGGGGCATTTTTAATTCCAACGATGATGTCTGTCTACATTGGCATTATTGTGATGGTGGGGACTGTTCTTATTTATACAGGATTATTCGCGAAAAACATAAAAGTAAATAACCTAGTCAATAAAGGTGTTAGTGGCGACTAGAGCAGTAAGTTGAAAATTGGTATGGAAGATATATTGAGGCTGGGACATAAGTAAATAACTAGTCTTTAAAGACGAACAATCTTTAATTTAGCTCTTAAATAAAGCTACTTTCTCATGATGGTTATCTATGTTTTTTAATATAGTTAAGTTTAAAAACTAAGTCGTTCCATTGCGCTACAGATGCTCGCTTTCCGCGGGGAGGAAGCTGAGCCTCCTCGCATGCGCTGCGGGGTCTCAGTCTTTCCTCTATTTCCCGCAGGAGTCGAGCGTCTTCCGCTCCATTACACTTCGTTTTTAAACCTTTTTCTAAAAAACAAACACGAACTTTTTGTAAATTAATTACATTATAGTTCGTGTTTGTTGTTGGTTGAAATGCTTTTGTCCCAACCTCTCTTTGAATCTTATTCTTCTTCTGAACTTCCGCCAAAAGCTTCGGGAATCATTGTAAATCCTTCGATTACGGTGTCTTCTTCGACTTCGATCATCAAGTACCTTTTTCCGCTAAATTCGATTTGTTTTACATATCGTAAGTCTGGTGGACTTATTGCGATATTGGCAATTTTTGTGCTGATTTTAATCGACTTTGATGTGAATTTTGGCAAGATATTACTTGCTTTTAACTCGTACTTATCATCATCAATGATCTTTTTGAAAGCAAATTCAACTTTTTCTGGATTAATATCCTCCACGCCACTCATTTTTAAGACTTGTTCGACGTCTTTGGAATCTAATTTTGGAACTTCTTCCTCTTCATTTTCTACAATCATCCGGTTAATTTCTTCATAAACATTGGAAAGAGTAGAGGTGCTTAGCTGATCTCCAGTTACGTCCTTAATTATTTCTTCAAACACGATTTTATCATCTTGAGCAGTCATCATTTCTTCGCCGTTGAGCACTTCTTCGATAAATTGATAATCCGGCTCATGAATCTTGCCCGCAGCATAGAGAATATGATTAACATCTGCCGCATTATCTGTGAAGCTTGGGAAAAGAAATCCCCCCATGGGTGCATTCAGATTAATAATGGGGTCAACAACAATATTGTATTTAAATTCTTTCTCTACATAATCAAATAGCAATTCTTTTTTTGGCTCTTGTGTGTTATTGATGCTGCATAAAATGAAAGGATGGGAGAAAACCGTATCTCTTTCACTTTCTTCGGACTCTGCATTGCGGCGTTTCTTTGGCTTTAAATATTCTCCGCGAATGAATGTAATGACAATATCTTTTTCATATTGCCTGCTATTAAGCATCTTTTCCACTATCTGCAGCATTTGGTCTTTCCAATCTTCTACTTCAGAGCTAAGTAATCCTTTATGTAAAATAAGCTGGCTATTATTCTCTGCATCCCTTTGAAACTTTAATTCAAAGAGTTTTTCATCTAAATTGCCGGCAAGTAATTTTTTAAAGTTATGCAAAAATAACTCTTGTTGGTCTTGGTCAAGCATTCCGAATGGTTGGCTTTGATAATGGAATATATCACTCGATTCTTTCATGACATAGACATTAAACATGTCTGTAATTCTAAGTAGATCGTTGTTCATTTTGAATTGTTTTCGAATGTTTGCTATATCTTTTTTGTTCATTCTAAGTACACTCCTAAGTTACTATAAGTAAAAGATGGATGTTATATTAAGCGTTAGCTAAATGTATGCACTCATTTTTAGTCATTCATCCATTTTATCATATTTAGTTTCTCTATTATAAGAAAGAAAATAGAGTTATGGGAAAACAAGTTTGTTTTAATGAGGAGAAAGAGGGTCTAGTCAATATTATTCCTCTATGCTTAAATAGGAGATAATCTAAGAAACAGGTGGGGAAACGAAATGAATGAGAAGGATTGCTTGCTGCTCTTCTATTTACAGAAGGAGCAAAATATAACGAAAGCAGCGGAACATCTGTTTATGACACAGCCTGCCTTGACCTATCGCATACGGCAACTTGAAAAGGAATTTCAGGTTGAAATCCTCTCTAAAAATGGGAAAAATATAAGACTGACACCAGCTGGCGAACATTTAGTAGAGTATGCAAAAAGAATTCTTAGCGATTTGCGCAAGACGAAAGAATTTCTGCTAAATTTGGAAAATGAACTGATTGGAAGTTTGAAAATTGGTGTGAATAGTCACTTTGGTTTGTATAATTTGCCGTCGATTTTAAAGGATTATATAAAGATGTTTCCGAAAGTCGAATTGAATGTAGATACTGGATTTAGTACGGAAATGATGGATTTACTAGTAGATGGGCAAATTGATGTGGCGATTGTAAGAGGAGATTATAACTGGTCAGATGGGAAATACCTACTTAGCGAAGAAAATGTCTGTATTATTGCAAACGAACCGATTGATGTAAAAAAGCTTCCTCAGATGCCGATGATTAATAGAAAAGAGCCTAAAGTACTTCTGAAGTATAAGACAAGTCCATATAATCCTTTCGAGCAAAGCGTTGAATATTGGTGGAATCAAAGGTTTATTGAACCACCTATAGTAACGATGCAAGTGGATAGCTATGAAACGTGTAAGGAAATGGTGAAAAAAGGGCTTGGTTATGCGATTATCCCTAGTGTTTTTTTAAAGCAGACGGACGATTTATATAATGCTCCGCTTATTTTTAAAAATGGTCAGGAAATGAAAAGAAGAACGTGGATGTATTATAGAGAAGAATCGATGAGTCTCGCGACAGTAGCTGAGTTTGTTCGGTATATGAAAAAATCGTAGAAAGAGAATGACTATGTGATTCTCTTTTTTTTGTCATATTTGTATAATTATAAATTTTTGTTTATGAAAAATAGCTGTTATCCATAAAAAATTTTTATGAATAACGAAAAAAAGCTTGATTTTACTTATTTATACAGGGGTATTACAATGGTGAATATAATTATCATTGTTCAGAATATTTCGGAGGTTGTATATTTATGTATGTGGAGAAGGCGGGAGAAAAACTAGCACTTATCGATAAGGTAGATGCGATGGATAACCAATTACGCGAATTAGCATTAAAGATTCATCAGAATCCAGAAGTGAGTTTTCAAGAACAACAAGCGATGAACTGGTTGACAGAACCACTTGAAGAGGCGGGGTTTGTCATAGAAAAAGGGATTGCGACATTAGAAACGTCGTTTAGAGCGACTTGGGAAGGTACACCTGGTGGTCCAACGATTGCGTTACTTGCAGAATATGATGCGTTGGCAGGATTAGGGCATGGCTGTGGACACAATATTATCGGAACCTCAGCTGTAGGTGCGGCAATAGCGCTAAAGGAGACAATGCCAAATTTAAAAGGAAAAATCGTTGTTCTTGGAACACCGGCAGAAGAGCTAGGTGGCGGAAAAATTATAATGGTGGAACAAGGTGTTTTTGATCAAGTGGATGCTGCCATGATGTGTCATCCCCATAAGAAATCGATGGTTTTGCGGGGAGGATTGGCTTGTGTAGATGCAACATTTAAATATTATGGCAAGGCAGCCCATGCAGCTGCTAGTCCTGAACAAGGAATCAGTGCATTGGATGCAGTCATCCATACATTTGTTGCGGTTAACTCTTTGCGTCAGTTTTTTAAGGATGATGTGAGAATTCACGGGATTATCACAAAAGGTGGAGAGGCTACAAATGTAGTGCCCGCTTACTGTGAAGCCGAATTTTTACTAAGGGCGGAAAACGTAGAGCAGCTGGAATTAGTTCGAGAAAAAGTATATGCTGCTGCTCGATATTCTGCAGAGGCAGTAGGGGCCGCTTTAGAGATTGAAGAGGGACTTATCTATGCCGAAAGAAACAATAATCATGCCC
Organism: Niallia sp. HCP3S3_B10; assembly: GCF_052064465.1. Taxonomy (NCBI): domain Bacteria; kingdom Bacillati; phylum Bacillota; class Bacilli; order Caryophanales; family Bacillaceae; genus Niallia; species Niallia sp. HCP3S3_B10. Next base: position 30,518 of record NZ_JBQHVO010000039.1, read on the forward strand.
TTGCCCATTTATTCAAAGACAATTTGGAGCTTTTGGATGAAGAAGTAAGTGATCCTCCTAAAAAAGGCGGAATCGGTTCCTCTGATATTGGCAATGTTGGTCAAGTGACAGCAACCATTCATCCTTATATTAAAATCACGGATTCAGCCAATACACACACTCCAGAGTTTGTAGATGCTGCTGGTTCAGAAGAAGGGATGAAAGGACTAAATAAAGCTGCAAAAGCATTGGCGCTCACAGCGTTTGATCTATGCACAAACGAACAATCCCTAAAAGCGATTCGCAGTGAGTTCGAGGAATGGAAAAGAAGCAAACAGCAAGTGAAATAATAGATGAATAAAAAAGTAAAGGGTGAATAGGTTGAAAACGAATAAGCTAGCGTCCAATGTGGCATCTCCAGTAACAAATAAGGGAAAGAAACTTCGAATGCCACATACATTTGTCATCATTTTATGTATGGTGTTATTTGCAGCTGTACTTACTTACATACTCCCGGCAGGAGAATTTGAACGGGTAGAAGATGCAAACTCAGGAAATACAGTAGTAGTACAGGATTCTTACCAACATGTTGAACAAAATCCTATTAGTCTATTTAATCTGCCACTAGCAGTTGTACAAGGTTTGGTAAGTGCAAGCGATACAGTCTTTTTTATCTTTATCGTTGGTGGTGTTTTCCAAATTATCAATTCTACAGGAACGATTGAAGCAGTTGCTGGAAGAGTTGGAAAAACCTTTATGAACCGTGGTCTAGTTATTATTCCAATTTTCTTGACCCTGTTTTCATTCGGTGGCTTTACAATTGGGATGTCAGCAGAGGTAATGGCGTTTGTACCTATTGGAATCGCGATTGCTAGAGCATTAGGATATGATGCGTTAACTGGGACAGCCATGGTTATGTTAGGTGCAGCGACAGGTTTTACAGCAGGGTTACTAAATCCTTTTAATGTTGGAATTGCCCAATCAATTGCTGAAATTCCAATGTTTTCAGGAATGTGGCTACGTGCGATTATTTTAGTTGTGCTGCTAATCGCTACTAGTTTTTATATTATACGTTATGCAAAAAAGGTGAAAAAGAATCCATCATCAAGTATTGTTGTCCAGCTTGAAAAAGAAGAAGGGCATAAAAATATCGATATGACTTCATTATCATCCATGAAGGTCAATCACTATTTAACAATCATTGCTATATTAGCAGGATTTGGTTTCCTTATCTGGGGAGTTTCAGAAAAGGGATGGTGGATGCAAGAATTAGCTGCGTTTTTTCTAGCGTTAGGTATTATAGTAGGGTTTCTATCTAAATATGGGCCTAGCAAAATTGCAAGTGAATTTGTGGCAGGGGCAAAAGATATCACTTTTGGTGCCTTTATTGTCGGATTAGCAAAAGGAATCGTTATTGTTTTAGAGCAAGGACATGTTATTGATTCGGTTGTAAATGGATTAGCGATAATGGTTGACCATCTGCCAAGTTACATTCAGGTTCTCGGCATGTACTTCTTTCAAACGATTATGAATGTCTTTATCACTTCTGGAACAGGACTTGCTGCAACAACAATGCCGATTATGGTTCCATTAGCTGATTTAATTGATGTTACTAGACAAACAGCTGTTCTAGCCTATCAGCTAGGAGATGGGTTATCTAATTGTATCCTGCCTACCTCTGCCATGTTAATGGGAAGCTTAGCGGTGTCAAAAATAAAGTATCAAGAATGGGTAAAGTTTTTCTGGCCATTATTGGTGATATGGCTTGTTATTGGCGGAGTTTTTGTCATCGTCGCAGATATTATTCACTATTGATGAAGAGGATGAGTAATGATGAACCCCCAGCTTATTGAATTAATGGATAAGGAACTTTTAAATCAACATGTTAAGGAACTTTCTGCATATGAACGGTTAACAGGAGAGGAAGAAGCTGAAAGAGCGGTAGATTATATAGTGGGAAATTTGCAACAGCATCATATTTCATATAATCGTTACCAATTCGATGGATACTTTAGTGATCCTATTCATGGGGCAGTGTTTGTAACAGCACCTATGAAACTGGCTATTCGCGCAAAAGCAAGATCATTTGGTGCCAATCTTCCGAATGGGGTAAAGGGAAATCTTCTATATGATTTCTTTAGTGAACACTCAACAGGGATAAGCGGACCAGTCGAGCGTTATGAAAAGATGAAAGACAAAATTATTATCAGCTGGAACTATTACGAGGATTATGTGAAAAAAATAGAAAGTGCAGGAGCAATAGGGCTTATTCATATATGGCCATCTAAGGAAAAGGCGCTTCATGAAGAAACGGTGGGAACAATTTGGGGTACCCCTACGATGGGAACTGTGGACCAACTGACGAAAATTCCTGTCGTTGGCATAAACCATGAAGATGGGAGCAAGTTGCTTAAGTGGATAAAAGAGGAGCATTCTGTAGAAGTCGTATTGAAAACAGAGGTGAGAAATTCTGTTAAAAAGACTAGTTTACCAGTTGCTACTATTCGCGGGGAACTAGAAGAGTATATTTTGGTATCTGGACATTATGATTCCTGGCATAAAGGGGCAACAGATAATGCAACAGCCAATTCTTTGATGCTGGAGATGGCCCGGATATTTTCTACTCAACAAAGTAAACGAAGCATTAAAATAGCTTGGTGGCCAGGACATTCAAATGGTAGATATGCAGGGTCTGCCTGGTATTGTGATCAATTTTGGGAGGAAATCAATGAGAAGTGTGTAGCACATATTAATATTGATTTTCCAGGGACAAAAGGAAATGTTCAAGTAGTTCCAAGATCAACAGCGATGGAAAAGGAAGAACTTTTAACCGATATTATTCGAGATTATACAAAGAAGGAACCATCTCGAACAGATTATTTGCCTCGGGGAGCGGATCAATCCTTTTGGGGAACGAATATTCCTATCCATCTAATGCTAAAGTATGAACCACTCGATCAAGAAAAAAGATATCAAACACCAGGAGGGAACTGGTGGTGGCATACAGAAGAGGATCTCGTTGATAAAGTGGATTGTGATTTATTGAAGAGAGATACAGGGATGCACATAGATCTAGTGAATCACTTGGTGAATGTACCGATCTTGCCAATTAACCTTCTTCGCTTTTTAGCAAAAAGTAAGGAGATTATAAAAGATCTAGACAATCATTCTGATGAAGCTTTCGATTTCACTAAAATTCATCAAATCTTTGAAAGGGTTTCGATAATGGCGGGAGAGCTTTTGGAAAAGGAAGAATCAGATAAAACTTCCTATAATAAGCTTTTAAAATCGATTGGTGGAAAACTCAATAGACTTAAGTTCTCTTATTCCAGTAGATATGATTATGATAACACGTATCCTTTTCAGCCTTATCCTGGCTTAGCCAAAGTGAAGGACGTCTATCGAAGCAATACAACACAAGAAGATTTCCTGTTTATCAGTACCTTTTTCATTAGACAACGAAATCGGATAGTAAATGAGATAAAAGAAGTAATAATGGAGATAGAAAGATACTTTGATTAAATATATAAAGGTTTTCGCTCGTTCTTATGTCGAGCGAAAGCCTTTTTTAGTTAGGCGCCTTATTTGAAATAGATATTCTTAAATGAAATAATAGTAGGAGAAGATGGAACGGAAAGGAGTTTTTACAATGAAGGTATTAGTGGTTGGAGCGAATGGGCAAATAGGCAAACAGTTAGTAATGTTATTACAAGCGAGCCATGTATACTCTGTTAGGGCATTAGTCAGAACAGAAGATCAGCTAAAAGCATTTGAACAAAGCGGAGTAGAGGCAGTGATGGGCAATTTGGAGGAGACGGTTGAGCAGCTAGAGAGTGTTGTTCGAGACTGTGAGGCAGTCATTTTTACTGCAGGTTCAGGCGGGAAAACCGGGTATGATAAAACGTTGCTAATTGATCTTGATGGTGCGGTTAAAATGATCGAAGCATCAAAAAATATGGGAATCAAGCGATTTGTAATGGTTAGCGCACTACAAGCACATAATCGAAAAAACTGGAATGAACAACTTAAGCCCTACTATGTAGCAAAGCATTATGCAGATCGAATCCTCATGGAAAGCGGATTAACGTATACGATTATTCGTCCAGGTGGCCTTTTGAATGAAGATGGAACTGGAAAGGTAACGATTGGGGAGAATCTTGAAAGAGGGATGATTCCGCGAGAGGATGTAGCAAAGACGGTAATTGCCTCACTACAGGAGTCGAACGTGTTTAATAAAGCTTTTGATATAGTTTCTGGTGAAACGACGATTGCGGAGGCAGTGGGGGATTATAAAGATTAATTAGAGAAGAAGCGTCTAGGTATGCAGGTTGGTTTGGCTGATATCCTAGTATGTTTGGCTGATAAAATAGAAGATTGGCTGGAACCCCAACAGTATTGGCTGATAAACAGAAGATTGGCTGGAACCCCAACAGTATTGGCTGATAAAGCAGAAGATTGGCTGAAACCCCAATAGCTTTGGCTGATATATCGAAAACTTAAGCTGTAACAGGATGGACGCTCTCTCTAATCCTTGCGATTTAGAAAATCATTAAAACAATTTTTTTCTCTTTTTTAATGCATAAATTTTTTTAGTAAGTGGAAATCCAAGAATAAGAAAGAAGATTCCTATTATAACTAAAACAGCATTTAGGATCACTTCAAAAGTATGGATGTCTCTAAAGAGAAAGACTTGAGAAAGCCCGGAAGAAATAAAGATAATAGCCATGATATACCAGATGAAATTAATTCTTTGGTAATGTTCAATTTGGGAATCAATATCAGAATAGATTTTAAATTCACCTAAGGAAGCATCTCTTCTAAAGTAATGCCATCTTTTAATAGATGCAACTTGATCCACGCTAAACTCCTTCATTAGTGCTAAATAGTCATCCTTTTCTTTTTGAAAAACATCTTGTTTAAGAAATTCAATACGGTATATATATTTACTTGGTGTACTTGTTTCGAAAACATAGTATCCATCAGTAATTTCTTGTAGGGCATAGCCTTGTTTACACATATTGTTTATCCAAGCCTCTTCTTTTTCAATATTGATAAAGAAATCTTTAAATACACTTCTTTTTACTTTTTTAATCATTTAGTTGTCCCCCATTCTTATTAATCCATTTTGATACAACTCCTTTAGTCTGACGATTTCAGATTGAACTACTTGATAGCCTTCGTTAGTCAGGATATATACTTTCTTCCTTTTCTCCAAGACATCATTATTCGTAAATTCAATCCATCCTTTATCTAAGAGAGCTTTAAGGGCACCATAAAGTGTGCCGGGAGCTAGTGTTAAACGGCCATTACTCATTTTTTTTACATCCTGCATAATTCCATAACCATGTTGAGGAGCAAGAAGAGAGAGTAGAATATAGTAAGTTGATTCTGATAATGCATGGTTCGTGTTATGTCCTGAAATAGAAATCACTTCCCTTTTTTATTATATCTTCTTGCGATATATCGTGAGACGATATAGTTTATATAATTATACCTCAAGTTTAGGTAAGATTCTATGTGAAAAAAGCTGAAAATTTAAAAAATGACACGAATTATTTTCAATGAAGCTGTAATGGGTAGTACAGCAGCACAGCTATCACATTCTGCAAAACAAATATTCAGTTTATAACCAGGAATAAAGCTGATTTGCAACAATTGGGTTCGTGGTTATTGGTGTAGTAGCAAAGTTAGGGGGATTTGGTAGATACTTCTAAACGCACCCATCCTAATCAACATATCTATTGGAACTAGTTATATATCATTCCCTATTGTCATATGGTATACAATGTGTAATTCCTTAGGTTAAGGAAATCAATAACTGAATAGAGGAGGCAGTATATGCTTTGGATTCTTAGTGCACTCATCCTTATTGGCTTTAGCTTCTTTATTTATTCACAGATACAAGACCTACCCGAAAATCAAATAACAGCGAAATGCTTGCCTATGCTGTATGGTATGTCTTCTAGTGTGGCCATCGGCGTTTTATTTGGTACCATTATGCACAATGAATTAGGAATGGCCACAATTCTTTCCATCATTGTAAGTTTCTCCTTCATTCTTTTTCTTTTTATTAAAAGCACAATAGTTGCAATGATAGAAGCAGGGGCAGCCAGTTTAATGGGGGCTTTAATGGGAGCAATGTTAGGAGTTATGCTGAATGAAGGAGATGCGGTCTTAATAATAATTATGGTAGATGCTATTTTTCTGCTAAGTAGTTTCGTTATCTATCATATTGTGAAGAAGTATCAGTCTAGTAAAAGAAGATTCACTTCCAATCTTTTAATCGTTTCAGCTACCTTAAGTCTTGGACTCATCCTTTTAACAGGATTTTCTTATATGCTGAAAAATGATGAGTTGCCTATAGAAACGAATGAGCATCATCATCAAGGACTAGAAATATATATGGAAATATTATGAATCACGAATTCTATTCCATACTATCTACGTTTCAGCCACTATTTCTTCGAGAACTTTTCCTCTACTATTTTTTTCAAAAGAAAAGAAGAAGCCTATCTAAACGGCCTCTTCTTTTTCCTCTAATAAGTTTTTAGACTCCTTATAATTAAAATGAAGTAGTTGGAAAACTTTTATATAATAAATGATTACTGGTTAATTGATTGATCTGTAGAATCTTTCTCCTCTACTTGTTCCGCTTCTGTATCTTCTTGTTTTCTCTCATACTCTTTTCTTACATCTCCACAAGTGATGCATATCCCACTGTAATAATAATTATATTTATGATATTTTCGTATTTTGCATATAAGTGAACCAAATAACAAAAGTAACAACTCCTTTACTTATCCATTCTACAATAGTGGTCAGTAATATTTGGTTAAATAACCGTTACGAACCTACCAAATCTATTACAAAGATGTCTTCTTTATCTTTTTTATGACAATCACCAAAAAAACATTACAGCTTGCTAGAGGAATAGGTGAATATAGAAAGGAATGGAAAGAGAAAATGGTGAAAACTAGAAACTTTTTGATGTGCTGTATCGTAATAGGTATAGTTGTAATACAAATGTAAATGAATATCCGTACAAATGCCTAGATAATGCTGTAAAATAATAGGTAATACATGGTTGGAAGAATATGAATGTAAAAGGAGAGATTCTTTGTGGGGGTCATGCTAAGCAAAGGTCAAAAGGTAGATTTAACAAAAGCTCATCCTGGATTAAGCAATGTTGTAATTGGTTTAGGCTGGGATATCAATCAACAGGGTGCCAACTATGATTTAGATGCTTCTGCTTTTTTGTTGGGAGAAAATCATAAAGTATGGAGCGATAATGATTTTATTTTTTACAATAATCCATCTGGTCCTAATGGATCTGTAATATACAGTGGAGATAACCGGACGGGTCATGGTAGATTGGACGATGAACAAATTAGAGTGAATTTATCTCAAGTACCATCCAGTATTCAACGTATTGCTTTTACCATTACCATCCATGATGCTTATGAAAAAGGACAAAATTTTGGACAAATATCTAATGCCTATGTCAGAGTATATAATGAGGAAGAGCAAGTAGAACTTCTTCGTTTTAATCTTGGAAGAGACTATACAATTGAAACGGCAATAGTCGCAGCAGAGCTATATCGCCATAATGGAGAATGGAAGTTTAATGCTGTTGGCAGTGGCTTTCAAGGTGGTTTAGCTGCATTATGCCGCAATTTTGGGGTAACTGTTGATGATGAACCAACAGCACCTGTTCCATCTATTCAACAAGGCTATCAAGAACCAAATAGACCTCCTTTCCAGTCGTTTGAAACACAAACGTATCCCACTTCTAATAGAGAGGCATACCAGCCAACCGGTCATTCGGCTTATTCAAATAATCCGCAAATGTATGGACAAGCTTCTCAGCATAATCATCATTCTAGTGACCATTTCCAGTGTATTAGGTGCCATAGCACGAATGTCCGTACAGGTGAAAAAGGATTTGGAATTGGAAAAGCGGCTATAGGCGGGTTAATTTTAGGACCAGTTGGACTACTGGGTGGCTTTATTGGAAAAGGCCAATTAAAAATTAGCTGCAATAGTTGTGGTTATAATTGGTCTCCATCTCAGACAGATTATGCTGAATGGGGGAGACAGCAGAAGCAACGGGCAAAGGACCTCTTCATGCGATATAAAAATCCGGAAGTTTTAGACGCTGTTGTGGCTGCATGTGCATTAGTAGGGATGGCAGATGGAAGATTAGATCCTTCAGAAGAACGAAAAATGATGGAGTTTATCCATCAAAGTGAAGAATTGCGTGTTTTTGATACAAATAAAGTCGTTCAGCAATTTAATCACTTTGTTCGCAAAATAGAATACGATCAAATTATTGGTCAGACAGAGTGTTTTCGAGCGTTAGGGAAAGTGCGATCAAAGCCAGAGGTTGCAAGACTAGTAGCACGGTATTGCATTGCTATTGGCTATGCAGACGGTCATTTTGATCACAGAGAAAAACAAGTAGTGACAGAAATATGCCGAGAATTAGGATTGAATCCACAGGAATTTTTATCTTAAGAATAGGACATAATAGAATAGAAGACCAGTTTTAATAGAATAGTTTGGGAGAGAATGTCTAAAAGAAATCTCTTGCAAATATGTATACAAGAAAGATAGGCGGGAGATTACTTTTTCGTAATGTCGGAATGGTTTAACATATCATCAGTGGAGGGGATGAAATTCTCTACTGATGGAAGTTTTTCTTTATTGTATTCCGTCAAATCAGTAACTCCCATTGCTCGGGTGAGTATAGGTGCATTTTAATAGAAATACAACAGGAGGAGAAGGATGGCAGGAAATCATAGTTTAGTAATTGACAGAATAATCGGTAATATCGAAAAAGTAATGATTGGGAAAAGAGACGTAGCAGAACTTAGTTTAATTGCATTACTTGCCCAAGGTCATGTTTTATTAGAAGATGTCCCTGGAGTCGGGAAAACAATGATGGTAAGAGCTTTGGCGAAATCAGTTGGTGCTAATTTCCGTAGAATTCAATTCACCCCAGACCTTTTACCATCTGATGTAACAGGAGTCTCCATTTATAATCCGAAAGAGCTGGAATTTCAATTTGTGCCAGGGCCGATCATGGGAAATATCATTCTTGCAGATGAAATTAATCGAACATCGCCCAAAACACAGTCAGCCCTTTTGGAGGCGATGGAAGAGAGTAGTGTAACAATTGATGGAATTACCCATCATTTACAAAAGCCGTTCTTTGTTATGGCAACCCAGAATCCAATTGAATATGAAGGAACATACCCTCTCCCTGAAGCTCAGCTAGATCGATTTTTATTAAAAATGCAGATGGGATATCCAACCGTGGCAGAAGAAATGGAAGTGTTAACTAGAGTCCAAGTAGCTGCTCCTATTGAAAAGTTAGAGTCAGTTGTGACCTTGGATGAACTGCTTACTCTTCAATATGAAGTTAGACAGGTGTATGTGGATGACACAATAAAGAAATATATAGTGGAGCTTGCTACTGCAACAAGAGAACATGCGGGAATTTATTTAGGAGTCAGCCCTAGAGGTTCGATTGCATTAATGAGAGCATCACAAAGCTATGCCTTTATTCAAGGAAGAAATTATGTTATTCCTGATGATGTTCAATTTTTAGTGAAAGCTGTATTTGCCCATCGAATTATTTTAAAATCAGAGACAAAATTTGATGGAATATCGCCAGAGGAAATTATCAATCGAATTGTTGGGGAAGTCTCTGTACCGGTGCAAAGGTTAGTGAAGTAATGAAAAGACTTTTGCAAAAATTAAATCGGATTTGGAAACTAATTTTATTATTTTTATTAATAGCGATGGTTTTTTCTTATGCTATGTTCCAAGGAGGATTTGTTAGCTGGTTTTTATTCTATAGTTTTTTACCTTTTGCTTTATATGGACTACTGATTGCTGGTTACCCAATTAGAGACTGGCAGGTAAAACGAAAAATTCAAAAATATGAGTACAGTGCAAAAGAAGAAATGCATGTAGAAATTGAATTAAAAAGAAAGACATTCTTCCCTATTTTCTATGTCATGGTGGAAGATTCGTTTAGCTCGACTGTAGGGGAAAAGATAATGGGAAAGAAGCTGTTAATGCCTGGGTTCAGACGTACTCTTACTTATAAATATACGGTAAAAGAGTTGTCGAGAGGAGAGCATGTATTTGATCAGATTTTCCTGCAAATAGGAGATCCTTTAGGTCTTGTTGAAAAGGAGAAAGTTTATATTCAAGTTGATCGGATACTTGTCTATCCTCCTTTTGAAGAGATGGTTTACAAGCCTTTGGAAAATCATTTTGAACAAGGGATGACTTCTTCGAAGGAACGAGTGCAAAGAGATACGACAATGGCAGTTGGAATAAGAGAGTATCAGCCTGGTGACCGCTTCTCATGGATTAACTGGAAGGCAAGTGCAAGGCGGAATAATATGATGACAAAAGAGTTTGAACAAAAGCAGACCCATGACATTATGATTGTTGTGGATTGCGAAGAGAATAAGAGATTTGAAGGAGTAGTTTCTTTTACGGCTTCAGTAATTCGTGCCATTTTAAAAAAAGGTGCTCAGGTAGGGCTTTTATCAGTTGATACAGATCGAACAATTTTTCCAATAAGAGGAGGAGAAAGTCAACAACAACTATTACTCTATCATTTAGCAAAGATTCGCACTACAAAGGAGATAACACTTGCAGAGGTTTTGGATAATGAAAGCAGTCAGTTGCAGCAACAAGCTACAGTTATGCTGATTACATCCATGTTAACGAAAGAGCTAGTAGATAAAGCAGGCTGGCTTTCTAGCAAAAGGTATAATATAGCGGTGTTTGTCATTACAGGTAAAAATGAAGGCTTATCTAGTGGGGAAAAAACATTAAGTGCTTTTGCTGTAAAAAGAGGGATTCGCGTTATCCATGTTTCTGAAGGAAGATATAAAGAGGCTTTTTTGGAGGTGATGGCTTAAATGAGTTCATCTTTTAGCAAAAAGCACATCACAATATCCAATTTTCTATTGTATATCTTAGGATTTTTATTAATTTGGGAATGGCTTAGACCGCTGGAAGCGTTGACGAATACAGAGAATGTGATTGTATTTAATCTATTTCTTGCGCTTTCTTTATTACTAGCCTTTTTTAGAGCACCAAGCTTGTTAAGCGGAACATTAAAGACTGTTTATATTATCTTTGTTCTTCAATCTTTATATTTTGAGGAGTCCTTTTTAACCTTCCAATGGATCCAGCCTTTTGTTACTGAATTTATTGATAATCTAGTATTAGTGTTTGATACAAATTGGTCGGAAATGACCAATATGTTTAAAAGCTGTCTCTGCTTTATTTTACTATGGCTAATGGCCTACCTAATCGATTACTGGCTAATTAAACGAAGAAAGATTTTTACTTTCTTTTTGTTGACGATTATCTATATTACAGTATTAGATACCTTTACAATATATAGTGCTACTAGTGCTATTATTCGGACGGTAATCATTGGTTTTACAGTAATGGGGATGTTAACATTCTTTCGATTAAATGACAAAGAAGGCTCTGAGAATAACCATCGTTCAACTATAAAATGGATGATCCCGTTGCTCGTATTTGTAATAGGGAGTGCTGGAATTGGCTACTTATTACCAAAGGCAGATCCTATTTGGCCAGATCCAGTTCCTTTTATTCAAACGATGGGGAATAAAGGTGGAGAGAACGAAGGAGGCAGCACCGGAGAAGATGGTGTTCATCGGGTTGGATATAGTGTAGATGATTCTAGATTAGGAGGGGACTTTATTGGTGATTCCTCCATGGTTTTTGTCGCAGAAGTGGAAGAGCCCCATTATTGGAAAGTAGAAACAAAAGATACGTATACAGGAAAAGGCTGGGTGCAGTCAGAGGAATCTTTGCAATTGAGCCGAGATAACTTTGAAGTATTAGATCACGGTGGAGAGATTCCGTTTATTTCTTTTGTTGATGGAGAAAATGTGAAGCGGACAGAATCGCAAAGCACGGTTCAATTTACAAATGGTTTTTCATACTTCCTATATCCGTTAGGAGTAAAAGAAATGACTGCTGCGAATTCTTATATGGAAATTGAAAGTGGGAATGAGCGCGGGGTATTTAATGGCTATGTTGAAAGTTATTCCGTAACATATGATATACCGGAATACAGCTTAGATGCATTAACAACGGCGGACATGGAAGCCTTTGTGATGGATAATCCAGCTATTGCGAATCGTTATCTTCAACTTCCAGATTCATTGCCGCAAAGAGTGAAGGATCTTGCTGTTGATATAACGAAAAATGATGAAAATGTGTTTGCGAAAGTAAGATCGATAGAAACCTATTTCTCCTCTAATGGATTTGTTTATAGTCAAAGTAATGTTGCCATTCCGAATGGGGAGGAGGATTATGTAGATCAATTCTTATTTGAAACAAAACTAGGGTATTGTGATAACTATTCTACTTCTATGGTTACCTTGCTGCGTTCTATTGGCATTCCCTCTCGATGGGTTAAGGGCTTTACAGAAGGGGATTTTGTAGAGACAGATGGTGAAATTCGTCGTTATGAAGTAACAAATAATAATACCCATTCTTGGGTAGAGGTGTATTTTCCAGAGGTTGGTTGGGTTTCCTTTGAACCAACACAAGGATTCTCCAATGCGAATACGTATATGAATGATATAGAAAATCAATCAAATTCTAATAATACAGAATCCGAAACACCAGATGCACAAGAACAACAGCAAGAAACTCCTGAAAACAAACCGGAAGAGCAAGAACAAACGTTAGAACCAACATCCCAAACTACGGAGGGGTGGAGTAATTATCCAGCTGCAGTCAAAGGAAACTGGCAATGGGTTGCTTTTGTACTAGCTTTAATCGGGTTGTTAGGAGTTGCTATTTATAAATTTCGATATAAATGGTTGCCTTATTATTATATTTGGAAATTCAAACATGCAACTGGCGAAAATAACTTTCCAAAAGCGTATATCGTATTGTTGCATTTATTAGAAATAGCAGGCCTTAAGAAAAAGGAAGAAGTTACCTTAAGAGAGTATGCGAAGCAAATTGATCACATCTATTCAAGTGATGAAATGAGCTTGTTGACTGCTAAATATGAGGAATATCTGTATAAAGGTCAATTGCAAAAAGGCAGCTGGGAAGATTTGAGGGAATTATGGGAAAATTTAATTAAAAAAACAACAGCTTGACCATCGATTCGACATGTTGTTACAATATTCTCATCTATATATAATTCCTTCATATATCCTCGATGATATGGTTCGAGAGTCTCTACCGGGTCGCCTTAAATGATCTGACTATGAAGGCAGATAAGTCTTTCCAATTTAGCTTCTTCATGGAATCCAAAAGACTAGAATTCTGCCTTCGTTTTTATTTGAGGCCGATTCTAGTCTTTTTTTCTTAAAAAAAGATGGTGAAATGGAGATAAGAGGCATGAATGATGAAGGTGTTTGGCAATAGTAATAAGAGAAATTCAAATAGATTAATTGGGGTGAATAGGAATGGGGAAAGCGCATATAGAAGGTCAGGAAATGATTGTTGTTCTAGACTTTGGTAGTCAATACAATCAATTGATTACAAGAAGAATAAGAGAATTTGGAGTATACAGTGAGTTGCATCCACATACCATTACTGCTGAAGAGATTAAGGAATTAAACCCTTCAGGAATAATTTTCTCAGGTGGCCCTAACAGTGTTTACGATGAAAATGCATTTGGTGTTGATGAGAAAATATTTGATTTAGGGCTTCCTATCTTTGGTATTTGTTATGGTATGCAATTGATGACACAGCATTTTGCAGGAAAAGTGGAAAAAGCAAAGCATCGTGAATATGGAAAAGCAGCGATTAATATTGAAAATAACTCGAAATTATTTGCTGACCTTCCAACAGAACAAATCGTTTGGATGAGTCATGGTGATTTAGTTGTAGAAGCTCCTGCTGGATTTACAATTGATGCAACAAGTGCTTCTTGTCCTATCGCTTCAATGAGTAATGGAGAAAAAGGATTATATGCAGTTCAATTCCATCCAGAGGTTCGTCATTCTGTATATGGAAACGAATTGTTAAAAAACTTTGTGTTTGGGGTTTGTGGATGCAAAGGTGACTGGTCTATGGAAAACTTCATTGAAATTGAAATGGAAAAAATTCGTCAGACAGTTGGCGACAAAAAAGTTTTATGTGCTCTTAGTGGCGGTGTAGATTCTTCTGTTGTTGCTGTTTTGATTCATAAAGCAATTGGTGACCAATTAACATGTATCTTTGTAGACCATGGACTTCTTCGTAAAGGGGAAGCGGAAGGGGTTATGAAGACTTTCACAGAAGGCTTCAATATGAATGTAATTAAAGTTGATGCAAAAGAGCGTTTTATGTCTAAGCTAGAAGGCGTAAGTGATCCGGAGAAAAAACGTAAGATTATCGGAAATGAGTTCATCTATGTGTTTGATGATGAAGCAGCTAAACTAGAAGGTATTGATTTCTTAGCACAAGGTACTCTTTACACTGATATTATTGAGAGTGGAACAGCTACTGCGCAAACAATTAAGTCCCATCATAATGTTGGCGGGCTTCCTGAAGATATGCAATTCCAATTAATTGAACCTTTAAATACGCTATTTAAAGATGAAGTACGTGCTCTAGGTTCTGAATTAGGAATAGCTGATGATATCGTATGGAGACAACCATTCCCAGGTCCTGGTTTAGGGATTCGGGTATTAGGTGCTATTTCAGAAGAAAAATTAGAAATTGTGCGTGAATCCGACGCAATTTTACGCGAAGAAATTAAAAAGGCGGGCTTAGAACGTGATGTATGGCAATACTTTACAGTTCTTCCTGATATCCGAAGTGTTGGGGTAATGGGGGATGCGCGTACTTATGATTATACTATCGGAATTCGCGCAGTTACTTCAATAGATGGAATGACCTCTGACTGGGCAAGACTTCCTTGGGATGTACTAGAAGTGATTTCTACAAGAATCGTTAATGAAGTAGCCCATATTAACCGCGTAGTGTATGACATTACGAGTAAGCCACCTGCTACGATTGAGTGGGAGTAAAAGGAAAAAAATAGTAGCTTTTCCTTTTATAAAGATAAGTTCTATAGAAAAAGCGAACGATCGTATATTTTTATTATCGATTGTTCGCTTTTTGTATTGACGAGCTTTCTTTAAACTGTTAAACTAGATTTACAACTGAGATAGATATTTTTTACTCGTATAATATTGGGGAATACGGCCCAAAAGTTTCTACCGAGCTACCGTAAATAGCTTGACTACGAGGTAAGTGTAAATAGGGAATAATGAGAACTCATTTATATATTTATTTTAAGAGAAAGTTTCCCTATTCGTATTCACAAACCCTAGTCAACGCTCCTTTAATCGTAGGAGTGTTTTTTTGTTTTAGTCGATTATTAAAGCATTTATGAGAGGGGAAAGATCAATGAAGAAGTTTTTCAAATTTGAAGAACTAGGCACAAATTACCGCAGAGAGTTTTTAGGTGGTTTCACTACATTCCTTGCGATGGCTTATATTTTAGCAGTAAACCCATTTACATTAACATTAGGAGATGTAGCTGATCTTCCGGATGCATTAAGAATGGATTATGGAGCGGTGTTTGTGGCGACAGCACTTGCTGCAGCAGTAGGATCTCTAATTATGGGGATATTTGCTAATTATCCAATTGCGTTAGCTCCAGGTTTAGGATTAAATGCATACTTTGCATATACCGTTGTTTTAACACAAGGACATCCGTGGCAATATGCTTTAGCAGCTGTATTTATTTCAAGTGTATTTTTCTTACTACTAACACTTTCTGGTCTTCGTGAAAAACTAATTAATGCGATACCAGTTGAATTAAAGCTTGCGGTCGGCGCAGGTATTGGATTATTTATAACATTTATTGGATTGCAGAATTCCGAAATTATTGTTGGTAACGCTGCGACACTTGTTCATATTGGTGATTTAACCAAGCCAAGTACATTACTAGCCATTTTTGGTATTTTCGTTACGATTATTTTAATGGTTAGAGGAATACACGGTGGAGTATTCTACGGAATGATCATCACAGCAGTAGTAGGAATGATTTTTGGAGTAATTGATACGCCTTCTAAAGTGGTTTCTACCGTTCCTAGTATTGAGCCAACTTTTGGATCATTGTTCTCCGCGCTTGGGGATCCTGGATTTTATACACAAAGTATGTTAGTTGTTGTTTTAACTTTCTTGTTTGTTGATTTCTTTGATAACGCTGGTACATTAGTAGCAGTTGCAAACCAAGCTGGATTAATGAAAGAAAATAAATTACCGAGAGCAGGAAAAGCGTTATTTGCCGATTCTATTGCATCCATGGTAGGTTCTATTTTCGGTACATCTACAACGACTTCTTATATTGAGTCATCAGCAGGTGTTGCTGCTGGAGCTCGTACTGGATTTGCTGCAGTTGTTACAGCAGGGTTCTTCTTGTTATCCTTATTCTTCTTCCCACTGTTGGAAGTAGTAACATCAGCTGTTACAACACCAGCTTTAGTTGTGGTTGGTATTTTGATGGTTTCATCCCTTGGGAAAATTGAGTGGGCTAAGTTTGAAGTGGCCGTTCCAGCATTCCTTACTATCGTTGCGATGCCTTTGACTTATAGTATTGCAACAGGTATAGCTGTTGGGTTTATCTTCTACCCGATTGTTATGATTGTTAAAGGTCGTATTAAAGATATTAATCCAATTATGTATATATTCTTTGTCATCTTCGCATTGTACTTTATCTTCTTACAATAGAAGGGAAGATGATTCATAACTCATTGTGATAAAGGGTTAACGATATTATATTGTATTATTTTGGGGTTGCGAGAAAAAGTCTTTTTGCTAAGAAGAAAAGGGATGTCCATTTTGGATGTCCTTTTTCTCATTTTTTCGTTGACTTCCTATAAAGACTTTAATAACATTGAGGTACCGAGAAGTCTGTCGAAGTGGGGAAATAAGTATGCCTAATTTACTAATAAAGAAAGCGCTGAATAATAATGTGCTTATTGGAGACCATCCATCCTATGGGGAAGTAGTGCTTATAGGGAAAGGAATAGGCTTTAATCAGAAAAGTGGAGATTATATTGATGTTAATGTTGTAGAAAAGTTGTTTGTCCTAAAAGATGAAAAGGAACAAAGCAATTACTTGAAGCTTCTTCCACAAGTGGATAATGAGTTGTTGGATGTAATTATTTCATCAATAGAGTTAATTAAAAATAAGACAAATACAAAGCTTAACGAGCATATCCATATAGCGTTAACGGATCATATTATGTTTGCTGCCTCTCGTGTTACAAACGGGCTAGTATTGAATAATCCATTTCTGATTGAAACAAAGGCATTGTACCCGTTTGAGTATGCAATCGCTGAAGAGGTTGTGAAATTAATCGGAGAACAAACAGGGCTTCAATTACCAGTAGGTGAAATCGGTTTCATCGCATTGCATATTCATAGTGCAATGATGAACAAAAGTTTATCAGAGGTCAATCAGCATTCACAATTAGTTACACATCTTGTGAATCTCATAGAGGAACAACTAGATACAAAAATTGATAAAGATAGCATCGACTATATGCGTCTTGTTAGACATTTGCGTTTTACGATAGAACGGGTTAATTCAGGAGAAAAAGTAGAAGAACCAGAAAATATAATTTTGCTATTGAAGAGTGAGTATCCACTGTGCTATAATCTTGCATGGAAGCTCATAAAAGTGATGCAACAAGCATTGAAAAAGCCAGTCTTTGAAGCAGAAGCAGTTTATCTGACGATGCATCTACAAAGACTTCAGAAAAAAATTAAATAGTTATTATCTTATAAACGTGTTACTGATACGATCAGGCATGAGTGAAAAAGATGATTGATTTAAATGTTTTAGGGTAACCTAACCTTAGCGTTTATTTCAATCTATCTACGCTCATGCCTTTTTTGTTTTTTACTCTTGTTTGAGAACGCTTTTTTGAGCCGAAAAATTGCTTTAGGAGGTCAACAAAATGTTTAAAAAGTTGTTTGGTGTTTTACAAAAAGTTGGTAAAGCACTTATGTTACCAGTTGCTATTCTTCCAGCTGCGGGTATCTTGCTTGCATTTGGTAATGCGTTGCAAAATCCAACGCTTCTTGATATTGCTCCATTTTTGAATAATAGTGGAGTGGAAATGGTTGCGTCCGTTATGGAGGATGCAGGAAATATCATCTTTGGTAACCTTTCCTTACTATTTGCTGTTGGGGTTGCTGTTGGTTTAGCTGGCGGTGAAGGTGTAGCAGGTCTAGCTGCTATTATTGGATTCCTTATTATGAACGTTACTATGGGAACAGTTTTAGGGATTGATGCTGATGCATTAGTTGGAAGTACTGAATATGCAGCTGTTTTAGGAATTCCTACTCTTCAAACGGGTGTGTTCGGTGGTATCATTGTCGGTATTATCGCCGCCGCGATGTATAATCGCTTCTTTGAAATTGAGTTACCTTCTTATTTAGGTTTCTTTGCAGGTAAACGCTTTGTTCCGATTGTGACAGCTGCATGTGCTGTTATTTTAGGTTTAATTATGATTGTTATTTGGCCGCCGATTCAACATGGTCTAAATGTATTCTCTGAAAATATGTTGGGTGCTAATTTAACAATATCTGCGTTTATTTTCGGGTTAATTGAAAGATCGTTAATTCCATTTGGTTTACATCATATATTCTATTCTCCTTTCTGGTTCGAGTTTGGTAGTTATACAACGAATGCTGGAACAATTGTTAAAGGGGACCAAGCTATCTTTATGAACCAAATTAAAGATGGTGTTCAAAACTTAACTGCAGGTACATTTATGACTGGTAAATTCCCGTTCATGATGTTTGGATTACCTGCTGCGGCTCTTGCTATTTACCATGAGGCTCGTCCTGAGAAAAAGGCGATTGTTGGTGGGTTGATGGCTTCAGCAGCATTAACTTCTTTCTTAACAGGTATTACAGAGCCATTAGAATTCTCATTCTTATTCGTAGCTCCAATATTGTTCGGTATTCATGCTGTTTTTGCAGGTTTATCATTTATGACAATGCATTTATTAAATGTAAAAGTAGGTATGACATTCTCTGGTGGTTTAATCGACTATGTATTATTCGGTCTTATTAACCCACAAACAAATGCATGGATTATTATCCCTGTTGGTTTAGTATTTGCTGTAATCTACTATTTCGGTTTCCGTTTTGCAATTCGAAAATTCAACCTGAAAACACCAGGTAGAGAAGATGAATCAGATGAAACAGAAAGCAGTGCTAAAGGTACAACTAGTGATCTTCCGTATGATGTATTAGAAGCGATGGGTGGACAAGAAAATATTGCGCATTTAGATGCATGTATTACGCGTCTTCGTGTATCAGTTAATGATATTAAATCTGTTGATAAAGATCGTCTGAAAAAACTAGGTGCAGCAGGAGTACTGGAAGTTGGAAATAATATTCAAGCAATATTTGGTCCTCGTTCTGAAACGATTAAAGGCCAAATGAGAGATATTATGAGTGGGAAAAGACCACGCCCAACTGCTCAACCATCTATGGATAAAGAAGTGAAAGAGCAAATTGAAGATGTAAACCCAAGTGCATTACAAGGTAATGTAACTGGTGAAGATTCTTTCGTTGCTCCTATCAAAGGGGAGCTAGTAGCTATAACAGATGTACCTGACGCAGTTTTTGCGGGGAAAATGATGGGAGACGGTTTTGCGATTATTCCTTCAGAAGGTACAGTTGTTTCACCTGTTGACGGGAAAATTGTTAACTTATTCCCAACAAAACATGCCCTTGGAATCTTGGCTGATAATGGTCGAGAAATTCTTATTCACTTTGGTATTGATACTGTTAAGTTAAAAGGGGAAGGTTTTGAAACGCTTGTTTCGGAAAATGATCAAGTGAAACAAGGACAACCTCTATTGAAAGTAAACCTTGACTATATTAAAGAAAATGCAACTTCAACTATTACGCCTGTTGTATTTACAAATTTAGCTGAGGGTGAATCTGTACAAATTAATAAACTTGGTAATGTGGAACTAAAAGAAGAAGATGTAGTAAAGATTACTAAGTAATTATATATATAGAAGAAACTCGGTCTTTTGATCGGGTTTTTTCTATATATAAGGGGGGGATTGTGGGAAAAAAGCGATTGTTAAACGGAATAATGAGAAGTAAGGTTACTTGGAGTTTAAAGGATTGTAATAACTTGTTAAGTAATACTTAATTTTATCCTACTCTTAAACTTCAGTATGGGGGAAAAAGCACCAACTGATGGAAGTTTCACTTTATTGAAATAATAATTTGGATAGATGATAGATATAGAGGGAATAGCTATATTAACAAAGTTAATTTAAAAAGATATAATTTTATTCGTTTTTTGTTGACGAAAATGTAAACAGATGTTATTATATAAAAACAGCCTTATGAAAGCTATTGGTTACTTTGATTGATAGCAAGAAAGAAAATTATTTTGAAAAAGTAATTGACTTATTCATCAAAGGTTGGTATGATATAAAAGTTGCTTCTGATAGCAACAAACAAATTGCTCTTTGAAAACTGAACAAACAAACGTCAACAATAATCGTTTTTTTATAACAAATGTTATAGAATGACAACAAGTAACAAAAAAGCTAGAGTTTAGCAATGAGCTAATCAACTCTTTATTGGAGAGTTTGATCCTGGCTCAGG